>NZ_VWWH01000019.1:0-100012 GCF_011753045.1 Burkholderia sp. Ap-955 | reverse complement strand
AACCTGTTACTGTTTTCGGTTCAGTTAAGAACCGGTCGCTCACTCAAAGCTGACAGGAATATGAATCACTTCATAAACCTGACTTACTTTAGTGTGAGACTCTTGATACTTTCGCTATCTGATCCGAAGATCAGCTCGCTTTCATCAAGCGCCCACACTTATCGGCTGTTAATTTTTAAAGAGCATTTCTGCGAGGAACTTCGTGTTTCTCAGCAGCGCTGCGTTTTCAGCAGCAGAGAAGCGAGATTATCAACCGTTTTTTTAAATCCGTCAACAACTTTTTTAACTACTTCGTTGCGACGACTGCGGTTTTATTCCGTTTGCGCTGGAGTCGTTAAAACCGACATCAACAGCACCACTTCTCTTTTTCCCCCGCGCTGCGTTTCCGTTAGCGCGAAAGAGGCGTGATTCTAAGCACCTGCCCCAGTCTCCGCAACCCCTTTTGTGAAATTATTTTGACATGCGGTGCCGGGGGTCGCCGGACCTCTCTAATAGTCTTATATAAGAGACACGGCAGAAGCAGCCTCGGTCGCCCGTGAACCGCCCCGCCGCATCGAGCGCAATCCTCCGCCGCTCACCGCCCCACCATCGCCCTCACTACGCCGTCGCGTCGAATCAGCCCGTGATACAGCGCAGCGGCAAAGTGCGCGAGGAACGTCGCGAAGAACAGATACGCCAGCACCCGGTGCGCGACCCGGAGCCAGGCAAACGTCACCGGATCAGCCGACACCAGCGCCGGCAGCTGCACACCACCGCCCAACGTCACCGGGTACCCGCCTGCCGACAGCATTGCCCACCCGATCAGGGGCATCGCGAGCATCAGCGCATACAGCGCGAGATGCGACCCGCGCGCGGCAACCTTCTGCCACCACGGCAGATCCTCGGGCAATGCCGGCGGCTTCGACAGAACCCGCACCACGATCCGCACGCAAACCAGCACGAGCACGGCAATACCCAGAGGCTTGTGGATCGCCACCAGAAGCGCATGCCGCTCAGAGACAGACGCCACCATACCCACCCCGATGAACAGCATCGCGATGATCATCGCGGCCATCACCCAGTGCAGCACCCGCGCCGGCAAGCCAAACGTCGTCGAAGCCTTCATCACCGTCCCTCCCCACTCAATCGCGCCGCGCCCGCTACCCCGGCCTCTTCACTCGTCCTGCGCAGATACGAATCTGCATAGGCAGCCGACCGCGCCGCCAGCAACGGGTCCCCCGACGCCTGAATCCCCTGCGGCAGCACCGTCGGGTCGTAATTCACATCTCGGCACGGCCCACTGTCCTGCGCCTCCACGCGGTCGAGCACGAGCGTGCCAGCATCGATCGTCGGGCGCTGCGCGGGCCAGACCTTCGTCGCGTCGTCCACCGGGTCGCCTGGCTCCGCCAGCGTGACCAGCAGCTTCCACTTCTGCGGACCGGCCGCGATGCGCTGCGTCACGTCCTGCTGCAACACGTTCGGGTCCGCCGCCGTTGCGACGTCGCCGGCGCCGGCCGTCTGCTCCGGCACGACGCGCCACCGCACCGCCTGGCGCTTGCCCGCCGCGTCGACGAAGTAGAACGCGTTCAATCCGTAATAACTTTCGGTGACGTAGCTCGCGCTCGGTTTCGCACCCTTCACCCATTCGCGGAACGCGGCCGTCTCCGGGTGTGCACCGAAAAACGCCTTCACCTTCGCCGGATCGGGCTTGCCCGTCTTCGGATCGGCTCGCGTCGCCAGCAATTGCGCGTAGAACGCCTGCGGCGTCGCGACCGGAAACACCGGCATCGCGTTCATCCCGGTGCGCCATTGCTCGCCATCGGGCGCGGTGAGCTTCAGCGCGAGGCTGCGGATCGGCACGCTGCTGTCGGGCGCATACGGATTCCCGCCCGGCAACGCGAACCGCCCGACCACCGGCGTGCGCACCGCCTTGAAGAACGGCGCGACCGAATACGCGCTCGCCGCGCCGTTGCCTTCGAAGTAACCGGTCACGCACACGCCCTTCGCGTGATTGCGCCGGAAACCCGGATGAATGCCGCCGCCGGCCGTCTGCAACGTATCGACGATCCGGTGCGGGGTCAGACGCGCCGGCGCAAGCCAGCCGCCGACATACCCAAACGCCACGGCCACGCCGGCCACCGCGCCGCCGATCGCGGCCCAGCGCCACCACCCGCGCCCGGGCTCGCGCTGCGGCGAAGAAGAGGAAGAAGATCGCTCCATATATAGGCTCCCGACCGTCAGGTCATTGTCGAACCCGCGTAGGACGCCGCCCGCACCGCTTTATTCCACGAAAAGTTTTTTCGTATGCTGGTGGAATAAGCGGCGCCGACCGGCGTCCTACGTGGCATCTCGACCCATTCGGCAACCGGCCTAGCCATGCCCTCTACCGCCCTCGACGACGACGCGCTGCGCGAACTCATCCCCCGGCTGCGACGCTTCGCGCTCTGGCTGGCGCGCGACGTCCACGCAGCGGACGATCTCGTCCAGTCGACGCTCGAGCGCGCGCTGTCGCGCTGGACGAGCCGCCGCGACGACGCGTCGCTGCGCAGCTGGCTCTTCACGATCCTGTACCGGCAGTTTCTCGACGGCAAGCGCAGCGCGAAGCGCTACGCGTGGCTGCTTGGGCGCATCCGCGACGACGACGAAGCGCACTGGCCGTCCGCCGAACGCGAATTCGCGGCGCGCGCGACGCTCGAAGCATTCGGCCGGCTCTCCGACGAGCAGCGCAGCCTGCTGCTGCTCGTCGCGGTCGAAGGCTTCACCTATCAGGAAGTCGCCGACCTGCTTGAGGTGCCGATCGGCACCGTGATGTCGCGGCTCTCCCGCGCGCGCCAGGCGCTGCGCCAGTTGAGCGACGGCGAGCTCCCCGCTCCTTCTTTGCGTTTGATGAAAAAATGAACACGCCTCCGAACGAACACGACCTCCAGGCCTATGTCGACGGCCAGCTCGACGACGATGCGCGTGCCGCGGTCGAGCGCTATCTCGCGCTGCATCCTGAACGCGCGGAACAGGTGAAGCAATGGCAGCAGGATGCGCAGCGGTTGCGGGCCGCGCTTGAGAGCGTGCGAATGCCGGCGGACAACCCGGCGCTGGATCCGGCGGCGATTCGCGGCCGGCGGGTGGAGCGCTCGCGGATGCGGTTCGCAATGGCGGCTTCGTTCGTGTTCTGCGTCGGGCTCGGGACGTTCGGCGGATGGCAGGCGCGCGGGTGGAACGCGGCGCCGCCCATCGCGCCGATGAGCGATGCGGTCAAGGCTTATCAGATGATGGTGGTCGATCGGACGGCGAAGGTCGATTACCGGCCGACCGGTGCGGGCGATTTGCAGGGATGGCTCACCAAAGGCGTGGGCGCATCGGCGAAGCTGCCGGATTTGAGTGCGGCGGGGTTCAGGCCGGTCGGTGGGCGGTTGTTCACGACGGACAGCGGCGCTACTGCTGCGATGGTGCTCTATGAGGACGAGGCCGGACGGATGCTGAGCTTCTATCTCCGGCCGGCGGAATCGAAACATCGGCTGTTGCCGGCCGGGCAACGCATGGATGGTGCGTTGCTCGCGCGATATGGATCGGTGAATGGGCTCAACTATGCGGTGGTCGGGCCGGCCGGGAGTCTCGGGGAGAAAGCGGTCGTGCAGGCGCTCGATCAGCAGACTTGAAGTAGCAGGATGCGCGCCCGATTGGCGGTTGGTGGTGGCCGCCAGCGCCTTTGGTGGGGCGGCCCGGCAGGCTTGAACGGGCACATGCTCCCCATTCGAATGCACAGCGTTTCGACTGACTTTCCCTGGCTGTTATTCACATCGAGGCCACGCCGGCGCCCTCACCTTTGGAATCACAGGGTTTCGAGTCGCCGCGGAACAGGATATCCACATCGATCACGGGTAAGCGATCTGGCTTCCAAGGCGGGCTACGATCCTGTCCGTCCAGGTAGAGTCGCCACCGAGACCTGGCTGCCGGCAAGCATCTTGTTCGTCCGGCGCACAAACACCCAGTGCCAAACCCAGAGGAAAACCGCGACGCCGCCAGCGATGGAGCCAATGGTATTGGGTATCAACGAAAGAACCTGGGCAAGACACCACCCGATGCCGCTGATCCGGCCGAACGAGCGCAAACCCGACAGAGCCGGATTGATACGAGACTCCGCTTCCAGAGACTTCGCAACGTTGGAAATAATGAAGAAGTCCTCGATGAAGTTGTAGGGCAAGAGGAACATCAGCCAGACGCTGTTGGGTTCGGCCACACGCGATCCTCGATTGACCGATTTCAGGGTAGTCCTGAGGTCGCTCGCGTAGGCATAGACCAGAGCCAGGAAAACAGCGATGACGACGATGCTTCCGATCGTCCCAAGCACCGCTATTTCGCCGAGAACGCCTCCGTCTTCGGAGGGATAGACAACGGGATAGGCGAGCCCAAAGGCAATGGGGATGCTCAGAATGGCTTTGAGAATGGTCCGTGCAGTTGCGCTCATGTGTCTCGGATGGAATCGGTGCGTTGTCACCGGCAGCATAGCGAACGATCATCCTCGCCGTGCGACTTTGTCCTGCTCTATGCCGCCTTCTCTCGGACGCTAGCCGAGTCGGTGTCTGAACCGCACCGGGAATCGTGGAGTCGAGTTGTATGAAAGTGCAATATCCACGACCCGTGAGGTAACGCGAACGTCCTCGCCGAATTCGCGTACCCTCACCCGTTGAACGCACAGGATTTCGAGTGCGTTGGCTGCTCGATATCCACAAGGCATTCCATCACGACGGATCGCGCGAGCACGCTCCACATCGCCTGCGCTATTCCGGAAAATCCCTGTCAGACAAGACGTTCGGGCTGATTCGCATGGTCGAAGGCATGGCGCTCACCTGTCCGGGGCACAGCGATTCGACTGGTTGGGTGTGCGAGTTGTACACATACGCGCTGTGGACAAGCGCGCGAAACCCGATGCACGCTCCGCATGCACTCCGTTCTCAGGGCTTGCTGCTCTCCGTACAGTCGCGTGCTCGAACACACTGATCGGCTTATCAAGGTCAACATTCGCCGAGATCAGGGCACACGCTCACCTTTTGCCCGCACAGAGTTTCGCATCGTTTTGTGCCGCGGTTATCCACATATGAAGGCTGACCACCTTCATCGTCTCCAAAGTCACTTGTCGAAATCGACAAGCGCAGCAACGAGTGTCTGGCGGTCGGTATCGTCCGCGATCGCGCGTTCCCAGCGATCGGATTGTCGAGCGAAGCCCAGCTGCGTCAGCACATCGGCGGCAGCCATCCCGTCGGTCACGACAACCACGACGTGGCCGGCAATATCCGTCACCAGTATCTCGTCGACCGGTATCTTCATTGATTGCCTCGCCGGTTCCATCCACTGTCATCACCCTGCTTCTTTCACAAGCCATCCGACGATCTTTGCGACGTCCTCGCCGGACAGCTTCCCGACGCGATCGACGAACACTCCATAGTCGAGATCGAACTTCACGTTGAATCGCTCGCCTTTGTAGCGGCAACACAGGACATCGGCTTCGGGCATCGACACGCGTTGCTCGAACACGATGTCGCCCGGGTGTTGCTGCAACCGGCGTATGACAGCATCGATATCAAGTGCGTCGAGCCGGGTCAACGAGGAATCGCTCATCTGTCGTGAGCCTGTGCACCAGGCCTTCGGATCCTGAATGCCGGCGATTCTACAAATACAGCGGCTCGGGCATCGTCCGCTGCCCTCACAGCTCGCCGCTTCGTTCATCCGATCACCGCACGCAGTGCATATCCTGCCCGGATCACAGTCGACGGACTGTGCTTATCCAAAGGTGTTAACAGAGTTCGTATACATACGTAGTGATAGTTAACAAACCCTGTGCCTCACAGTGGATAACGTCCCTAACCCCATGAATTCTCGACGGGAAGCAGAATGCATAACCCTGGGTGCGCGACGTGAACAGCTCCCGGCAGCACAGAACAACTTTTCGTCGATTCACAGCCGCGGCGACATATCCTCAATCGCTCCACTGTGAATCCAGAGGCTTGCCGGATGGTTATCCAGAGGGCAATGTGGATAACATCACAGCGCATCGACGCGTTTTGCTGTGATGCGAACAGGTGAAACCAACGTTCCCGGCATCGCGAGGCAACATCGATCGTCGGCCCTCGCGCACCTCGATTCAAAAAATTTTCACGAAGGGGCTTGTGCTCCTCAAAAACCCTCTCTATAATTCGCGGCTTCTTAGGCTCGTAGCTCAGTTGGTTAGAGCACCACCTTGACATGGTGGGGGTCGTTGGTTCGAATCCAATCGAGCCTACCAACGAACAAATGAAGGGGTCTGGCAGCACAACTTGCCTACAGGCAATGCGGCTCGCCAACATACAAACGCCACGCGGCAACATCGCGTGGCGTTTTTCTTTTTCCGGCCGAAACAACGCATGTCGCCCCGATGCGTTGCGCGATCCGCGGCATCGCATCCTTCCTCACCGACACCTCGATCGGCCATACAACGGCCACTGCGCCGCGCGTAGAATCGTGTGCGCATCGAAGCGGTGGTTCCGACCGTCGCCTGGTTTCCCACACATCAAAACAACGACGCGCGATCCGCGCGACTGAGAGCACACGACCATGTCCGACGTCACGACCGCCACATCATCCGCGAGCAACGACGAGATCGCCGCTTACGTCGGCAAGAAAGCCGCCTGGTTCGAAAAGAAGTGGGAGATCGCCGCGTCGCGAAAGAACCGGCAGTCGTGGAACTGGGCCGCCTGTTTCCTGGGCCCGGTGTGGATGGCATATCGATGCATGTACTGGCAGGCGGCGGCCGTCCTTGGCGCGTCGCTCGCGATCACGCTGGTCGAGCTGCTGTTCTTCCCGAAATACTTCGAATCGAGCACGCTCGACCCGGTCACCATCGGGATCGCGGTCACGCTCGGCTGGTGCGGGAACAGCCTCTACAAGACGCACGTCGAACGCAGGATCGAAAAGCTGCGCCCGAGCGCGACGTCCCGCGAATCGTTGCTCGCGCTGTTGGAAGCGCAGGGCGGCACTAACTGGCTCGCGGCCGCCGGTTTTGCGATCGCAACGCCGTTGCTCGGCTTCCTGATCTACATCGTGGCCGGGACGTATTGATCGCAGGCGCCGGCGGCCGGTAAAGCAGGGCGGCAGGGCGAAGAAACCGGTCGCGTCGCGGCCGCGCACGCGCACGGCACCCGACGCGTGATCCCGCCGCACTCAATGCAGATGCTTCAACTTGTCAGGATTCCGCACGACATAGATCGCGACGATTTTCCCGTCCTCGATCTCGAGCGCCGTGGTCTGCAGCTCGCCGTCCGCTTCTTGCGTAACGAAACCCGGCAGCCCGTTGATGAACCCCGCACGCACGAGCTTCGACGCATGCGTGGCGAACAGCCTGGCCAGGTACTCGTGCACCTTCATCACACGCTCGAAGCCGAGCACCGGTATGCCCGCGGCCGGGCGCTTGCCGCCGCCATCCGCGTGCAGGCTCACGTCCTCGGCGAGCATCGCGCCGAGCGCGCGCATGTCGCCGCTGCGTGATGCCGCAAAAAACGCCTCCGCCAATTCGATCCCGCGCTGCTTCTCGACATGGAAGCGCGGCCGCGCCTCGCGCACATGCGTGCGGGCCCGCGCGGCGAGCTGCCGGCACGCGGCCGGGTCGCGCTGGATCGTCGTGGCCACTTCGTCGAACTCGAGGCCGAACACGTCGTGCAGCAGGAACGCCGCACGTTCGAGCGGCGAGAGCCGTTCGAGCGCGAGCAGCAGCGGCAGCGTGACGTCGTCCTGTTCGTCTTCCTCGACGACCGGCTCGGGCAGCCACGGGCCGACATAGGTCTCGCGCTGGTGCCGTGCGGACTTCAGCTGGTCGAGGCACATGCGCATCACCATGCGGCGCAGGAACGCTTCAGGCACGCGCACCTCGGTGCGGTCGACGTCCATCCAGCGGATGAACGCCTCCTGCACCATGTCCTCGGCATCCGCGACGGAACCGAGCATCCGGTACGCGACGCGGATCAGCGTGCGACGCAGCGGGTCGAAGCTCGCCGCCGCATCGGCCCGTGCTTCGGCGCTGCCGGTGGCCGGGTCGAGGTTCGGCATCAGGCCACCATCTTCGCGGCGGCGGCCTTTGCGTCGGCCGGCTCGATCCACAGCCCGAAGCCGACCGCGAGCCGGTTCCAGCCGTTGATCACGTTGATCATCAGCGTGAGTTTCACCTGTTCCTCCTGGCTGAAGTGGTCGTTCAGCGCCGCGTAGGCCGCTTCGTGCGCCGCGTGGCCCTCCGACAGTCGCGTGAGTGCGTCGGTCCAGCCGAGCGCCGCGCGTTCGCGGTCGGTGTAGCAGGGCGCTTCGCGCCACGCGGACAGCAGGTAGATGCGCTGCTCGGTTTCGCCTTGCTCGCGCGCTTCGGCCGTGTGCATGTTAATGCAGTTCGCACATGCGTTGATCTGCGATGCGCGGATCTTGACCAGCTCGACCAGCGTCGGCTCGAGGCTCTGCGCGGCGGCGACCGAGACGGTCATCCAGTCCTTCATCAGGGCAGGCGCGGCGGCAAACGGGTTGAGTTTCGCAGTCATGGTCCTTCTCCTTTCGTGTGGGTTCCGGTGATATGACGAGCGAGCCCCCCGCGCGTGTGACATCGACGCAAAATTTTTTTCGAAGCCGGCGAGCGGATCGACGTGGAAGGCCGCAGGGCAACGGCGGGCAGGGTGCTCGTCGAACGCAATGAACGCGGCGAGCATGCTCCGCGCGCCCGTGCTGGTCAGACGATTCCGCATTCACGTCCTGGAGACGATCACGGCCGCGCGAACGTCCGCGGCGTGCGTCGATCACAACGGCCGACGCATGCCCCTCCGCATGCCCCTCGATACGCGCTGATGTCAGCAATTGGCAGGTGATCGGTTGCTTTCATTTACATTTATCTGCCGTTTCGTCCGCATCTCGATCTGCAACATTCACATTTCTGGCCCATACTGTTCTGCACGGGCAGATGAAGTGACGCCGCATCCGCGGCCCGGCGCGCGCGCCGGCTGCCCGACGACGCAGCAGCAGGTCGCACGTCAGCCGCGCGCATCACGCGCAAGGCTTTCCTTTTTCCGGCAACACGCAACGCAGCGAATCGCGACGTGGACGGTAAACCGATGAGCCTCCTTGCATCACAGCTTCAGCGCCGTTACCAGGACGTGCGCGCCCATAGCGTCGCGTTGACCGCGACGTTGTCCGCCGAGGACCAGGCCGTGCAGTCGATGCCCGATGCCAGTCCGACGAAATGGCACCTCGCGCATACGACCTGGTTCTTCGAAACCGTCGTGCTGATGCGACGCGTGCCCGGCTACGCGCCATTCAACGCGGCATTCCAGTTCCTCTTCAATTCCTATTACGAAGCGCTCGGCCCGCGCCATCCGCGGCCGCAACGCGGGCTGCTCACGCGCCCGTCGCTCGACGAGGTGCATGCTTACCGGCAATACGTCGACGACGCGATGCTCCGCGCGCTGGCCGGCGCCGATGCGGCGTTGCTCGAGACGATCGCGCCCGAGCTCGTGCTTGGCCTGCATCACGAGCAGCAGCATCAGGAGTTGATCGTCACCGACATGCTGCATGCGTTCTCGTGCAACCCGCTGAAGCCGGCATTCCGGCCACGCAACGGGACGGACACAGGCGCGATGGCCGCGGGCGACGCCGGCGCGCAGCACTGGCTGCATCAGCCGGGCGGGCTCGTCGAGATCGGCCACGACGGCGAGGCGTTCTCGTTCGACAACGAACGGCCGCGCCATACGGCGCTCGTGCGGCCGTACGAGATCGCGAACCGCCTGGTGACCAATGCGGAATTCGCGGCGTTCGTCGCCGATGGCGGCTATACGCGCCCCGAGTTCTGGCTGTCGGACGGCTGGGCCACGGTGCAGCGGGAAGGGTGGCAAGGGCCCGCGTACTGGATGCCCGACGACGACGACGCGGCCGCCACGCGCGTGCGGCGCACGTTCGGCCTGCACGGCGTCGAGCCGCTCGCACCCGACGCGCCGGTGTGCCACGTGAGCTTCTACGAAGCGGCCGCGTATGCGGAATGGGCCGGCGCGCGCCTGCCGACCGAATTCGAATGGGAAGCCGCGTTCCCCGCCGAAGGCATCCGGCAGATGCTCGGTCACGTGTGGCAATGGACGCGCTCGTCCTACGAGCCGTACCCGGGCTTTCGGCCGCTCGTCGGGGTCGCTGCCGAATACAACGGCAAGTTCATGGTCGGCCAGCAAGTCCTGCGCGGCAGCAGCATCGCGACGCCGCCCGGGCACGAACGGCCGACGTACCGCAATTTCTTTCCGCCGGCCGCGCGCTGGCAATTCACGGGAGTGCGACTTGCGCGAGACGTCTGACCGGACGGCCACGAGCGGTGGCCAGCAACCCGCCCGCGATTCGCGGCCGAGCGCGTTCGAGCGCGACCTGATCGACGGGCTGTCGCGTACGCCGCGCAGCATTCCGCCGAAATACTTCTACGATGCGGCCGGCTCCACGCTGTTCGATCGCATCTGCGAGTTGCCCGAGTATTACCCGACCCGCACCGAGCTCGGCATCCTGCGCGATCGCGCAGCCGAGATCGTGCGGCGAGTCGGCCCGCATGCGGAACTCGTCGAATTCGGCGCGGGCTCGCTCGAGAAGATCCGCGTGCTGCTCGACGCGTTCGCGGGCAACTATGCGAACGCGCCGGCGCGCTACGTGCCGGTCGACATCTCGGCCGACTACCTGCACGGCGCCGCCGCGCGGCTGCGTGCCGCGTATCCGTGGCTCGACGTCGCACCGATCGCAGCCGACTACACGAAGGCCGAGCAACTGGCCGAGCTGACCGCGACACCGGCGCGGCGCATCGGCTTCTTTCCCGGTTCGACGATCGGCAACTTCGCGCCGGAAGAAGCCGATGCGTTCCTGCGCGATGCCGCGCGGCTGCTGCGTGGCGGCGGCTTGCTGGTCGGCGCGGATCTCGTGAAGGACGAGCGCACGCTGCACGACGCGTACAACGATGCGCAGGGCGTGACCGCGCAGTTCAACCTGAACCTGCTGGTGCGCGCGAACACCGAGCTCGGTGCGGATTTCAACGTCGACGCGTTCTCGCATTGCGCGTTCTACGACAGCGTGCGGCAGCGCATCGAGATGCATCTCGTCAGCGACATCGCGCAGACCGTGCACGTACGCGGCCACGCGTTCCGCTTCGATGCCGGCGAACGCATCCACACCGAGAATTCGCACAAGTTCACGATCGACGGCTTCCATGCGATCGCGCGCCGCGCAGGATTCGCGCCCGATACCGTGTGGACCGACGCGGACAACCTGTTCAGCGTGCACTGGCTGCGCAGCGTCGACGATATCCGCGCGTGATGCGCGCTTGCGGACCGCTCGCATCAAGTGCGGGCGGTTCGCTTTCGGCGTATCCAGGCACGCGCCTGCGTGTGTCGATTGCGCGGGTTCGTGCCGAAAATCCCATCTTTACCGGTCCGATGCACCGCTGCAACGATGTTTGGAGTGCCGCCTCTTCCTTGTCCCGCAAGGCTTTGCGGGAACCCGTAAACGCCCGTTACCTGTCTCGCATACCCGTTTCACCTGTGTCAGCGTCCGGTGCCTAGACTCCGAACCGTATTCACATGACGCACGACACGTGCAGGGAGTCGCGAGATGAACAAGAAACTCATTCTCGGTGCAGTTCTCGGTGTAGCGGCGCTGGCAGCTTCGGGCGTCGCATCGGCCCACGTCGACCTGTCGGTCGGCATCGGTGTACCCGCCTACGCGGCACCGGCGCCCGTCTACGTGGCGCCGCCTCCGCCCGTCATGTACGCGCCGGTCGGCTATCGCGACGACGGTTGGCGTGACGACGGCTGGCGTCGGCGCGAATGGCGCGAACACGAATGGCGTCGCCATGAATGGCGCGAGCACGAGTGGCGCGATCGCGGCGGCTGGCGTGGCGGCCGCTGGGATTGAGCGGAGCGGCTCGACTTGATCGCCACACGAGGAGAATGAAAACATGATGCCCATTCGACACATCAGGCTGGGTGCCACCGCGGCCATCGTTGCGCTTGCCACCATCGGCAGCGCGCACGCGGCGGGCTGCATGAAGGGCGCGGTGGTCGGCGGTGTGGCCGGCCACTATGCGGGGCACCACGCGGTCGTCGGCGCGGTTGGCGGCTGTATCGTCGGCCACCACATGGCGAAGAAGCAGGCGCAGGAGCAGGCCGCGCAACACAAGGCCGCTGCGCAGGGCATGCAGCCGGCGCAGTAGGCATCATCGTTACCGGGGCGGCGCTGCGGCGCCGCGCCCGCCTGCCTCGTTCCCCCTCCACGCACGATCCGGATTGATCCGACGAATGCGCGCCGCGCGCATCGTTACGATCATTTACAACGTCGCGTGGCGCGAATCTGGCGCATTCATAGAATGCAGTCACACGAACGCGCTCCAGGGAGCACAAGATGAAACAGCAACGATATCTGTCCGTACTGACGGCCGCGCTGCTCGCGCTCGGCACGGTGTCCGCGTATGCCGCAGCCGGCGGCAATGGCGGTGGAAACGGTGGTGGTGGCGGTGGCGGCGGTCACGGTGCAGGTGGTTTGGGCGGCAATGCCGGCGGCATGTCCGCCGGCCACATGAGTGGCCAGGCGATGAGCAACTCGAACGGCATGCACGCGGGCGACCGCGACAAGGGCCTGTCGCGCGCGGCCGACCGCTCCGACACGATCGCCGATCGCGCCGGCGCGCAGCCGGGCCGCGGTCACACGCACGGACATGCGCATGGCCACACCACACACGCGTCGACGTCCACGCATCATTCGCATCACCACGCATTCGGCCGCACGCTTTAAGCGCAGCGTGCAAACGTGATGGAAGGGCGCTTCGGCGCCCTTTTTCCATGGCGGGAATGCAACGCGGCTGTCGCGCGAAAACATCGTGCCGACCCGATTTGCAACCAGCCGTAACCGCGCCTCAAACGGGCGCGCCTACGGATCGCTTACACGCGGTTAACAGATGGGAAATCGGCGCGAGGCGCGCGCATCACGAGTGCGCCCCGGCCGCGTCCGGAAAGCCGATAAAAAAGGGCGGCTCACAACGCCGCCCTTCGTCTTATCGCCCGGCGCCCGCCAGCGGCGCCGCAGGTTCGAACAACGCATCCGCCTGCCTGACGCGCACGAAGCGCGCCGCGCCGTCGCCGTCCACCAGCGCCCGGAAATGCGCTTCGCCGCACGCGAGCTTCGCGCGCTCGTGCTCGCTCGGCACGTGGCCGTCCGCATTCGGCGTATCGACGACGAAGTACAGCCGCTCGCCGCCGTCCTGTTCCGCGAGCACGGCCCAGTCCGGGTGATAGCTGCCGAGCGGCGTCTGCACGCGGAACCACGCGGGCAGCTTCGCGTACAGCTTCACGCCGTCGTGCGCCTCGAGCGCATCGGCGAACGCGCGCTCCGCGTCCGTCTCGCACACGACCGCCTCGTGGATCGACTTTTGCGCATCCGGCCGCAGGTTACGCAGATAGCCGGTCAGCGCTTCGTTCTCGAACGATTCGAGCGCATGCACATGACGCTCGCCGAGCTTGTGGTACGCGATGCCCGCGACGAGCGCAAGCCGCTTGCAGCGGTTGATCGCATCGGCCGCGACCGCGATGAACTGCTGCGGATTCACGCGGAAATCCTCGAGCCGGCCGCTGTCGGCCAGGATCGTCGCCAGCGAACGGCGCGTGAGCTGCGTGCGGTCCTGCAGCTCGGTGAGCAGGTCGGGCAGCGGCAGCTCGCCTTCGTCGAGCAGCACCGTGCCGGCGCCGGCCACCTCGATCGCCTCGATGCCGGCCTTGCCGATGTCGATCTCGGCCTTGCGCCACTGCAGCCGTGCGCGCGCGATGTCCGGCGCGTCGTGCAGCGCGGCCGCGCAGTCACGCACGAGCTTCGCGTTGTCGAACTCGACGCGGTACACGGTGCGATGGCGGATGCGGTCCCACAGCGCGCGGAAATCCTCGCCGAACACGACGGCCTTGCCCGACGCATCGCGCCGCAGCGCGATCGCACGGCGCTCGTCCGCGTTGCGCACGGCGAAGCGGCCCGACAGCTTGCGCAGCGTCGCGACGATCGGTGCACGCAGCATCTCGAACGCCTCCGGCAGCACCAGCGCGCTCTGGCGCAGCGCATCCTTCAGCCGGTCGAGCACCTTGCCCTGCGCATCGACGTAGCCTTGCGCGTGCAGGTGGTTCCACAGCACGCGCGACAGCTCGACGCCGAGCGCATGCGCGGGCCCGTCGCCTTCCTGTACGGGCAGCGCCGCGAACTGGTGTTCCTCGACGATGCCGAAACGGATGCCCGTATCGGCCTCGATTTCCTTCTGCAGGTTCTCGGCGAACGACTCGTAGCGCTCGGTCGCGATCACGGTGAGCGTGTTCACGCCCGGATCGCGCACGCGTTCGCCGTCCTGGTCGACGGCGAGGCGCAGCCCGCGGCCGAGCGTCTGGCGGCGCTCGCGTTCGGTCTGTATGTCGCGCAGCGTGCAGATCTGGAACACGTTCGGGTTGTCCCAGCCTTCCTTCAGCGCCGAGTGCGAGAAGATGAACTTCAGCGGCGTGTCGAACGACAGCAGCGCTTCCTTCTCGCGCATGATCAGGCCGTACGCGCGCTCCGCGTTCTCGCGGGCCGCGGCGCTGCTTTCGCTGGTGTCGGTCCAGCCGCCCTTGCGGTCGATCGAGAAGTAGCCGTTGTGCGCGCGCTCGACTTCGAGCGCGACGTCCACGCCGTCGAACAACGCACGGTAGGCCGGCACGCGCGCCGCGCGTGCATATTCCTCTTCGAAGATCAGCGCGTAGTCGCCCTTCACGGGCATGCCGTTCTCGTCGTAGCGGCGGTAGCGCTCGACCGAGTCGACGAAGAACAGCGACAGCACCTTCACGCCGCGCTCGGCGAGGCGCAGCTCCTTGTCCAGATGCTCGCGGATCGTGCGGCGGATCATCTCGCGCTGCACGGCGAGCGTGTCGATGTCGCCGAACGCCTCGCCGAGCGACAGGAACGCCTCGCCTTCCGGATGGCGCAGCTCGACGTATTCGGCGCCCTTCACCGCATGGACTTCGCCGATCCGCAGCCCCGCGTACAGCGCGCGCTTGGTCAGGCGTTCGAGATCGTCGCCGTCGGTGGCGGTCACGATCTGGCGTTTCACGCCGGCCGTCGTCGCGACGTCGAGCTCGATGCGCGCGCTGATCGCGCCGCGCCGGTTCGACACGCCCACGAGCCGCACGTACGGCTTGTTGTGCGCATCCTCGACGATCGCCGACGCGATCTCGATCTGCTTGACCAGCTTGCGCTCGTACGCGTCGACCGCGTCGAGCCGGTACACCATGTGGTGACGGTCGACGTGCGTGGCCGAATAGCGCAGCGTGCAGAGCGGCGCCATCGCGGCGAGCGCTTCGCGGCCACGGCCTTCGAGCCCGCCGTCGACGCTTTGCGGCTCGTCGACGATCACGATCGGCCGCGTCGCGCGGATCAGGTCGATCGGCTTCTCGCCGCCGGTCTTCTCGCTGTCCTTGTAGAGGTTGTTGATTTCCTTCTTGTTGATCGCGGCCACCGTCATCACCATGATCTGGATCGCCGCGCTCGCCGCGAAGTGGCGCACCTGGCCGAGCTTCGCGGAGTCGTACAGGAAGTAGTCGTACGGCACGCCCGCGTACAGTGCGCGGAAGTGATCCTCGGTGATCGCGAGCGTCTTGTGCACGCCTTCCTTGATCGCGATCGACGGCACGACGATCACGAATTTCGTGAAGCCGTAGCGGCGGTTCAGCTCGAAGATCGTGCGCAGGTACACGTAGGTCTTGCCGGTGCCGGTCTCCATCTCGACGGTGAAGTCGCGCGAGCCGGGCAGGCCGGACGGCGGCAGCCCGCCGCGCAGCTGCACGTCGGCGAGATTGCGCGCGAGCGCGTCGTCGGTCAGCGACAGCCGGTTGCCGACGCCTTGCTCCGACACCGCGAAGCCGAGCGAGCCTTGCGCGGCGGCCGTTGTGCCGGGCGCGGCGTTCGCGAGCACGCTGAAATCGCCGCGATACGATTCCTGGCCGCGAAACAGGTCGCAGACGGCGTCGATCGCCTCGCGCTGGTAGTCGAGATCCGCTTCGAAATGCAGCCGCATCACAGGCTCCGCACGCGCTTCACGCCGTGCTGTTCGAGCAGCGCGGCGAGATTGAGCTTCGCGACGTCGTCGACGAAGCCGCTGTCGCGGAACAGGCACGTGACGTCGTGCGTCGTGCCAGTCGCATCGAGCAGGTCGACGATGCCGTCGGCGAGCGGGCCCGCGTCGTCGCGTGCGATGCGTGCATCGAAGCACGCGACGATCGAGCGGCCGATCAGGTGCACGGTCTTGCCGGCCACCTGGTGATGCTCGACCGGCGTGCACAGGTCGAGGCCGAGCTTCAGCGTCAGCTCGGCGAGCAGGTCGTCCTCGGTGCGGCCGGTCTTCACGTGCTCGACGGACGCGAAGAGCGCGTGGTCGAAGTCGTCGCGGCGCGGGTCCCACTCGATCACGTTGGTCGTGTCGAGCCGGTACACGCGGAAGCCGAGGTCGCCATAGCTTTCCGGATAGTCGCGCGCGACCTGCTGCGCGGCGCGGCGCAGGCGTTCCTTCGTGATTTCGGCGAGCGTCAGCGGCTTCTTCAGCTTCCCGCAGAAATCGGCAGCGGCCGTCTGAGTCTTGTCGCGGCGGTCGAGCGCCTCGGGCAGTTGCACGAGGATGTAGCGGCGCGCGCCGCCGTCGGTCGCGTTCACCTGCATCACCGCGTGGCCGGTCGAGCCGGAGCCGGCGAAGCAGTCGAGCACGATGTCGTCGCCGCGCGTGCACCAGCCGATCACGGCCGCCGCGAAATCGACCGGCTTCGGCAGGTCGAACGGGATGCCGAGCGTCTTCAGCAGCGCATCGTCGGAGCCGGCGAACGGCAGCACCGACGGCACGTTCTCGTACATGTTCTCGTCGAGGTAGTAGATCCGCTGCGGCTGCGTGGTTTCATCCGGGCCGAATTCGATCTGGCCGCGCTCGATCAGCGCCTGCATCGTCGCGGGCGGGTTGCGCCAGCCGCGCGCCGGCATCGCGCACGGCTTGCCGGTGACCGGGTGGATCAGCGGCGTGAAATACTCGTCCGGCGCCTTCTTCTTGTTCGGCCACGCCATCGACACGAGGCGGTACACGCGGCCTTCCGGCGACAGTCGGTCGTACATCACTTCGCCGCCGGACAGGTTGGTCTGCGCCTTCATCCACGCGCGGTACGCCTTCTGCGCATCCTTCGGGTTGCCGCTGCGGTACACGGCGTCGTGCGCGGCGTCCAGCATGCGCTGCGCATTGCGTTTCGGACGCTTGAGCGGCGCGCGCTCGAGCAGCGTCTCGGCGTTGCGCGCGAACAGCACCAGCGATTCGTGCTGGTACGCGACGCCGCGCGCGTCGCCCTTCGGGTTGCGCTTGTCCCATACGGCCACGCCGAGCTCGTTCTCCTCGCCGAAGATCTCGCGCAGCATCAGCACCAGCGCATGCACTTCATGCTCGTCGATGTGCACGGCGATCAGCCCTTCGTCTGACAGCAGCGCGTGCGCGAGCTTCAAGCGCGGATACATCATGTTCAGCCAGTCGGTGTGGAACCGGCCGTTCGCCTCGGTGTTGGTGCTGCGCTTCACGCCGCCCTGGGTCTGTCCGGTCATCGCCAGGTAGTGGCGGATGCTGTCGCTGAAGTCGTCCGGATAGACGAAATCGCTGCCCGTGTTGTACGGCGGGTCGATGTAGACGAGCTTCACCTTGCCGGCGTAGCTCTTGTGCAGCAGCTTCATCACGTCGAGGTTGTCGCCCTCGATCACCAGATGGCGCGTGTCGTCCCACGCGACGCTGTCGTCGGGGCAGGGCCGCAGCGTGCCCGTCGACGGCGTGAGCGCGGCCTGGCGCGCGCTGCGCTTGCCGTGCCAGTGGAAGCCGTAGCGCTCGTCGGCGTCGCCGACCGTGCGGTCGCCGACCAGCGCCTTCAACACGTCGACGTCGACCGACGCGCCGTCGGGGCCTTCGGTCACGAGTTCGGGGAACAGCGCCTTCAGGCGCGCGACGTTGTCGGCGGTGAAATCCGTCGACATCGCCTGCGGGCTGGCCGCATCGAGTTTCTGCATCGTCTTTTCCATCGGAGCCCGGCCGCGCGCGCCAGGACGTCGGGCGTGCTCACGGCACCGGCGGCAATGGCCGCCCGGGCAAACCCGAAACGCTAGCGAGTCGGTCGGCGCAGGTCAAGCACCGATGTGAGGCGATCGTGCGGGCATCGGCCGCGATTGCCCGCCGGACGGGCCGCAAGCGGCTTCGGGCCGGTTTTCGGATGGCCGGCCGGCGGGTGCCGGGCGAGCGTCCCGGGCGCACTCGGGAAAGGACGAAAAAAAGGGCACGGTCGGCGCCAGGCGCCGGCGTGCCCGCATGGAGAATCCCGGACGGAGGGTGCGGCGGGGCCCGTCGGGCCCCGTTTCAGGTCAGAAGCGCGTGCGGATGCCCGACGTCAGTTCGAGCTGGTTCTTCGCGCCGAACGTCGACGACACCGTGTAGCCGCCATGCAGCTTCATGTAGTCGCCGGCCAGGTAGACCTCGGTGCGCTTGCTCAGGTGGTAGAACACCGACCCGTAGATCGTCTCCTTGAAGCCGTTGGCGACGCCGTTGGTCAGGCTGAACGCGCCGAGGTTGGCGTTCGGCGTGAAGCCGTCCGCGTTGTTCGCGGCGTTCTTGATCCGCATCTGCTGGTAGCCGAGCTCGTAGTCGAGCGCGCCCTTCGGCGCGATCTTCATCGACACCGTCCACGAATCGTCGTGACGCTGGCCGAGCGGGCCCTGGTCGCCGTTGTAGCGGAAGTAGCCGGCATTCAGGCGCACGATGTCGAACGTGTAGTTGCCGCCGACCGAGAACGTCTGGTTCCGGAAGCCGTTGTGGTTCACGTGGTTGTAGAAGCCCGACACGTTGAACGGCCCGCCGTTGTAGCCGAGCGCGGCCTGATACGCGGAGCCGGTCGCGAACGACGTCGAGTTGCTGAACTGGTAGCCGGCGCTCGCGAAGATGCCGTTGCTGAACAGCTTCTTCCACGCGACGCCGTTGTTGTAGCGCGTGCCGGTCGGGCCGGCCGCGTAGAAGATCATCTGCTTGAAGTTGTTCGAGTTGGTCCAGCCGCCTTCCTCGGTCGTCAGCTTCGCGGAACCGTACGCGTCGCCGTAGATTGTCGCCGCGTCGCGCGCGATCGTGTTCTGGAAGCCGGCCGTCAGCTTGCCGAAGCGCTCGTCCTCGACGCCCACCCACGCGTCGCGGTCGAAGATCTGGCCTTCGTCTTCCATCTGGCCGTTCGCGACGACGAATTCGCTTTCGAGGCGGAAGATGATCTTCGTGCCGCCGCCGATGTCTTCAGCGCCGCGCAGGCCCCAGCGGCTGCCGCTGAACCACGGTTCGCCTTCATTGCCCATCCCGATCACGTGTTTGCCGTTCGCGTCGGCGTGGGTCCGGTAGGTCGGAAAGCTCAGGTCCATCAGGCCGTAGAGCTGCACGCTCGACTGCGCATGCGCCTGGGTGCCGGCGCACAGGCCAGCCGCCGCGATGGAAAGGGCAAGGGTTTTTCGTTTCAAGATCGTCTCCTCCGAGCTGCCGCATTGGAATCTGGTCGTTGGCAGTACGCAATGTATGCCGACTCTTGCCGGCCACAGCGAGAGGGCCGACGCGTAGCATCGTAGAGGGGGGAATCCTTCACGACGCTTTCCCGGAGGAAAGAATCGGATCGGTGAAAACACCGAACGCGCAATAATCGCGGATCGGGCAGGCAGGCGGAAGCAGGCAAGCCGGGGGCGCCGGCATGCGTCGATGACGTTCGTGCTGCGAATCGGTATTCAGGGCTCGCAGTGGGGCCCGTCAGTCCTGCGTGCTCTTCATCCGCAGGATGTAACCCAGCCCGCGCAGCGTGATGATCTCGGCCGTGCTGCCCGCGAGATGCTTGCGCAGCCGGTGAATGTAGATGTCGATCGCGTCGGCGCTTGGCTCGTCGTCGAGCGCGAACACGCTGTCCATCAGGCGGGCCTTCGACACCGTCTTGTTCTGCTGCAGCATCAGCGTTTCGAGGATCGCGTGCTCGCGGCGGCGCAGCGCGAGCACCGTTTCGCCGCAGCGGAATTCGCGCGTGCCGAATGCATAGACGAGATCGCCGCACACGAGCTGCGTCGTGCCGACGCCAGCCTGCCGGCGGATCAGCGCGCGGATGCGCGCCACCAGCTCGCGCGATTCGAACGGCTTCACGACGTAATCGTCGGCCCCCGCGCCGAAGCAGTCGACCTTGTCGTCGACCGAGCCGTGCGCGGTCAGCATCAGCACCGGCACGTTGTCGTTGCGGCGCCGCAGCCGCGCGAGCACTTCCTTGCCGCTGATGCCGGGCAGGCGCATGTCGAGCAGCACCGCGTCGTAGCGTTCGGTCTTCAGCACCGTGTCGGCGCGCTCGCCGTCGCCGACGGCATCGACCGCGAAATCCTCGCCGCGCAGCAGGTTCACGATCCAGTGTGCGAGCTCGGCGTTGTCTTCGACCAGCAAAAGTTTCATGACGGCGTTCTCTTCAATCGAAAGCGGGCAACCGCACGGTTACGACGATACCGCGATTGCCGGCCCCCGGCGCAAGCGACGCGCTGCCGCCGTGCGCCTGCGCGATCTCGCGGACGATCGCGAGCCCGAGGCCCGAGCCTTCGGTGTCGGCCGACACGCGGTAGAACCGCTTGAACACGTGCGGCCGTGCTTCGGCCGGGATGCCGGGGCCGTTGTCGACCACGTCGAGCACGACCGCGTCGCCGTCGCGGCGGGCGCAGACCGTCACGCAGCCGCCCGGCTGCGTGTAGCGCACCGCGTTGTCGACGAGGTTCATCACCAGCGCGGTCAGCAGGCTGTCGCTGCCGGCGACGTCGAGCCGTTCGCCAAGATCAGCGCCGAGATCGATATTGCGCCGCTGCGCGAGCACGATCGTCTCTTCCAGCACGCTCGACACCACGGCCGCAAGATCGACGCGATGCGTGAGCAGCGTCGACGGCGTCGCTTCCGCATGCGCGAGCAGCAGCAGCTTGTCGGTCACGTCGGCCATCTTGCGGCTGCTGCGCTGCATGCTGTCGAGCACCGACGCGAGTTCACGATCGTCGTTGCCGCGCTGCTGCGCGTACTGGATCTGCGTGTCGAGCACCGCGATCGGCGTGCGCAGCTGGTGCGCGGCATCCGCGATGAAGCGGCGCTGCGTGGCCGTATGCGTGTTCAGCCGCGCGATGCACTGGTTGATCGCGTCGACGATCGGCCGTAACTCGTGCTGCAGCCGCTCGGGGCGGATCGGCTCCAGCTCCATCGGCCCGCGGTCGGCCACGTCGTCCTTCAGCTTCATCAGCGGGCGCAGCTCGAGGGTGAGGCCGAGATAGACGAGCACCACCGCAAGCACCAGCATCAGCGACAGGCGCACGAGCTGCGGCCGCCAGATCGTCGCGACCATCGCGCCGTACGAACGCGTCGTCTTCGCGACGACCACCGTCACCGTCTCGATCTGCCCCTCGTCGTACAGCTGACGGTCGTAGGCCACCGCGCGCAGCGGCACGCCGTCGAGCGACGTATCGTACAGCGTCGGCTCGATGGCGTGCCGCGCGGGCAGGTCGAGCGCAGGATTGCCGGCGAGCAGGCCGTCGTGGCCGTCGATCACCTTGTAGAACACCGAGTCGCGCGACGGCGATTCGAAGATCTCCAGCGCGGCGGGCGGCACGTCGGCCGCCGGCCGCCCGTTGCGCCATTCGACGTCCTCGCCGATCGTGCGCGCGGACGCGACGAGCGCGCTGTCCTGCACGAGCGCGGCCGTGGTCCGCGCGGTGTCGTACGACATCGCGCCGGCGATCAGCACGAACACCGCGAGCGGCAGCAGCAGCCACCACAGCAGCCGCCCGCGCAGGCTGTGCGCCATCCTGTTGCGCTCCTTCTCCGAAATGCCGAACCGCGCCGGGGTCGCCGGCGCGGTCGGAGGTGTCATGTCAGGCGCCGGCCGGCGGCGTTCAGAACGCCGCGGGGCGCCACTTCAGCAGCCGCTTCTCGATCCGCGTCAGCAGATAGTCGGCGGCCAGCGCGACCACGGCCAGCACGATCATCGCCGCGAACACGCCGCTCGCGTTGAACGCGCCCTGGGCGGTGGAGATTAGCAGGCCGATGCCCTGTTTGGAACCCAGGAATTCGCCGACCACCGCGCCAACCAGCGCGAAGCCGAAGCTCACGTGCAGGCTCGCGAGAATCCAGCTCAGCGCGGACGGGATCACGACCGACGTGGTGATCTGCCGGCGCGACGCGCCGAGGATCTGCGCGTTCGCGATCAGGTAGCGGTCGGCTTCGCGCACGCCCTGGAACGCGTTGCCGAACACGACGAAGAACACCATCACGACGGCCAGCGCGATCTTCGACGCCATCCCGAGGCCGAGCGCGATCACGAACACCGAGCCGAGCACGACGCGCGGAATCGAGTTCGCGATCTGGATGTACAGGCCGAACACGTCGGCCATCAGCTTGTTGCGGCCGAGCACGATCCCGCAGATCACGCCGGCGACCGAGCCGATCAGGAAGCCGATCGTGGTTTCCTCGAGCGTGACCCACACCTGCGTGAGCAGCGGGCCTTGCGACGTGCCGTTCACGAACCAGTCCTGGATCTGCGCGAAGATCAGCGTCGGCTGCGAGAAGAAGAACGGATCGATCCACTTCAGCCGTGCGGCGAGTTCCCACCCGCCGAGCACGATCACGAGTACGGCGATCCGCAGGCCGATGATCAGTTGCCGGCGGCGGCGCAGGCGGGTTTGAGCGGCGCGCGACTCGTCCTCGAGCGTCGTCGCCGGAAGGGCGGTGGGGGGAAGCGTCATGTCGGTCATGCTCCTGTCCTTGCTGTTTCTTGCCTTGAGCGTATGCGTCAGCCGATCTGCACTTCTTCGCGCAGGTCGTGCCAGATGTCCTTGGAAATTTCGATGAAGCGTGTGTGGTAGCGGATCTCGGACGTGACGCGCGGGCGCGGCAGGTCGATCTCGTACACGCGCTTGAGCGTGGCGGGGCGTGCGGTCAGCACGAACACGCGGTCGGCGAGGGCGATTGCCTCTTCCAGATCGTGCGTGACGAACACGACCGAGCCCTTGTTCGCGGACCAGAGCTGCAGCAGCTCGTCCTGCATCAGCGTGCGCGTCTGCATGTCGAGCGCGGAGAACGGCTCGTCCATCAGCAGAATTTCCGGCTGGTTGATGAAGGTCTGCGCGAGCGCGACGCGCTTCCTCATCCCGCCGGAGAGCTGATGCGGGTAGTGCTTCGTGAACTTGTCGAGGCCGACCTTGCGGATCCATTCCTCGGCCTGCGTGTACGCGACGTCCTTCGAGCGGCCGCGAAACAGCGGGCCCGCCGCGACGTTGTCGATCACGTTGCGCCACGGGAACACCGCGTCGGCCTGGAACACGAAGCCGATGCGCGGGTCGATCCCGTCGACCGGGCGGCCCATCACGCGGACTTCGCCCGACGCGGGCTTGAGCAGCCCGGTGATCAGGTTCAGCGTGGTCGACTTGCCGCAGCCGGTCGGCCCGACGATCGCGATGAACTCGCCGCGCGCGACGCTCATGCTGAAGTCGCGCAGCGCGACGGTGGCCTTGCCTTCCGGCGAAATGAAGCGGCACGACACATTGCGAAACTCGATCGCCGGTGTGCTCGGGGAAACTGCCTGATTCATCGCATTGATCCTGCGGGTGAGGAGAGCGTCGCAGCGTGGCGGCGCCGGGCCGGTCAACCGGGCCGGAACGGGGAGCGCACGGCGGCGGGATCGCCGCCGCCGGCGCGACTGCCGAGTTCGATTACTTCGCGTTCACGAAATCGTTCGTGTAGGTGCGCGCCAGGTCGATGTGCTTGCCCTTCACCGACGGGTTGAACGCCGACAGCACCTTCAGCACGGTCGCCGGGCCGTCGGCCGGCATCTTGCCGTCGGCGGTGTACATCGGCAGCGACGCCTTCAGCGCGGACACGTACAGCGCCTTGTCCTTCTGGTAGTCGGCCGGCATCTTCGCGGCGATCTCGTCGGCGCTGTGCGTGTGGATGAACTGCATCGTCTTCGCGAACGCGTGCGCGAGCTTGGTCGCCTGATCCTTGTGCGAATCGGCCCACGCCGACTGCACGTACAGGCTCGCGGCCGGGTAGGTGCCGCCGAGCGCCGCGCGCGTGCCTTCCAGCGTGCGCAGGTCGACCAGCACCTTCGCGTCGCCCATCTTCTCGAGCGCGGACACCGTCGGCTCGGTCGTCATGCCGGCGTCGATACGGCCCTGCTTGATCGCGGCGATGAAGCTCGCGTCGGCGCCGACCGGCAGCATCGTGTACTGGGTCGACTGCACGCCGTGCTGGAGCGCGAGGTATTGGGTGAGGAAGCTCGTCGACGAGCCGAGGCCTGTCACGCCGAGCGTCTTGCCTTTCGAATCGGCCATCGACTTGAAGGTCGGCGCGGCCTTGGTCGACACCATCTCGACTTCGCCCGGCACCTGGCAGAGCACGGCGATCGCTTTCACGTCCTTGCCCTTGCTCTGCAGGTCGACCGTGTGGTCGTAGAAGCCGACGACGCCCTGCACGGCGCCTGCCAGCAGTTCGTTCTCGGCGTCGACGCCGGCCGGCTGCGACAGCAGCTCGACGTCGAGCCCTTCGGCCTTGAAGTTGCCGAGCTCCTGCGTGAGCCGCGCGGGCAGGTAGATCAGCTTCGCGATCCCGCCGACCATGATCGTGATCTTGCCGCCGTCGTCGGCGAAAGCGGGGTGAGCGGCGAGCGCGCAGCTGAGGCTGGCTGCAACGGCGAGGGTGCGCAGGATGGGTCGCATCGGGATCGTCTCCTTCGTTGTATTCGTATGGCGCGATGCTTGCTGCATCGTCCTGACGAGTATAGGGACGCGAAACCTTCTGCAACCTTTCGCGGGTTGGCGGTTCCTTTAGGGGTTTTCCAGCAACGGAGGCGCGAAACGGGGGGCGACAGTCGCCGAAGCGGGTCGAAAGGAGCGGGCAGGGCGCCTACCGCCACCCGGTCAGCACGCGGCCCATCGCATCGAGCCCCATGTCGAACAGATGCGCCACGAACGGCACGAGGTTCGGGATCATCAGCTGCACGAGCAACAGCCCGACGAGCATCGTGACGGGAAAGCCGACCTGGAACACGCCGATCTGCGGCGCCGCGCGGTTCAGGATGCCGAGCGCGAGGTTCGCGATCAGGAGCGCCGCGACCACCGGCAGCGCGAGCAGCAGCCCCATCTCGAACACCGTCGTGCCGAACGACGCGAGCGTGCGCCAGCCGGGCGCGTGCAGGAGGTCGGCCGACACCGGCAGCGACTGGAACGACGCGGCGAGCGCGGCGAACACCTGCAGGTGGCCGTCCACCGCGAGGAACGCGAGCATCGCGACCGCGTTCAGGAAGCGGCCCATCGCGGGCGTCGCGCCGCTCGTGTGCGGATCGAAGAAGGTGGCGAAGCCGAGCCCCATCGACAGCCCGATGAAGTCGCCGGCCGCCTCGACGGCCGCGAACACGATCTGCATCGTGAAGCCCATCGCGGCGCCGATCAGGAACTGCGTGACGAGGATCCAGATGCCCTGCGCGGAGAACACGGTGACGTCCGGCATCGCGCCGAGCGTAGGCGCTACGACCAGCGCCATGAACGCGGCGAGGCCGATCTTCACGCGTATGGGCACCGCTGCATGGCCGACGACGGGCGCGGTCGCGACGAGCGCGAGCATCCGCACGAACGGCCACAGGAACGCCGTGAGCCAGCCGTTGAGCTGCGCGTAGGTAACCGAGAACATCGCCGCCGGGTGGTGCGCGCGGCTCAGCCGACGCCGAGCGTCGCGACGTGCAGCAGCGTCTGCCGCAGGTAGTCGAGCATCGTCGTCATCATCCACGGGCCGGCGATCACGAGTGTCGCGGCCACCGCGAGCAGCTTCGGGATGAACGACAGTGTCGCTTCGTTGATCTGCGTCGCGGCCTGGAACAGGCTCACGACGAGGCCGACCGCGAGCGCGACCAGCAGCAGCGGGGCCGCGAGCAGCAGGCCGACCACCATCGCCTGGTGCGCGAGCGTCATCACTTGTTCGGGCGTCATCGTGCGTGTTCCTCCGCGGCTTACATGAAGCTCTGCGCGAGCGAGCCGATCAGCAGCTGCCAGCCGTCGACCAGCACGAACAGCATCAGCTTGAACGGCAGCGACACGGTGGACGGCGACACCATCATCATCCCCATCGACATCAGCACGCTCGCGACGACCATGTCGATGATCAGGAACGGGATGAAGACCGTGAAGCCGATCTGAAAGCCGGTCTTCAGCTCGCTCGTGACGAACGCCGGCACCAGCAGCGACAGCGGCACGTCTTCGGGCCCCTGCATCGGCGCGGCCTTCGAGATCTTCGCGAACAGCGCGAGATCGGTCTCGCGGGTCTGCTTCAGCATGAAGGTCTTGAACGGCGCGACGCCGCGCTGCACGGCCTGCTCCATCGGCATCGAGCCGTCGGAGAACGGCTTGTAGCCGTCGTTGTACGCGCGGTCGAGCACCGGCGACATCACGAAAAAGGTGAGGAACATCGCGAGGCCGACGAGCACCTGGTTCGGCGGCGTCGTCGCGGTGCCGAGCGCCTGGCGCAGCAGCGACAGCACGATGATGATGCGCGTGAAGCTCGTCATCATCAGCAGCATCGCCGGCAGGAACGACAGCATCGTGAGCAGCAGCATCGTCTGCACGCTCAGCGAATACGTGGTGCCGCCGTGCGGGCCCGGGCTCGCGTTGAACGCGGGCAGGCCGTTCGCCTGCGCGCAGGCGAGCGCGGGCGCGAGGCAGAGGATCAGCACGGGCGCGAAGCGCGCCGCGCGATGCAGGAATGCGTGTTTCATCGGAATGCGGGGTCGGAAGGAGGGCGCGGCGCCATGTCAGCGGTCCTTGCCGCGACCGAGGCGCTTCGCGGCTTCGCCCGCGAGCGCGTCGCGAAACCGCGAGCCGAACGTGCCGGGCAGGCCGCCGTCGGGCGGGGCGGCGCCGGCGGGCGCATCAGCGGAAACCGGGGCCGCCGCTGAACCGGCCGGCAGCGTATGCAGCAATCGCACGTTGCCCGGCGCGACGCCGAGCACAAGCCAGGTGTCGCCGATCTCGACGATCGTCGCGCTTTCCTTCGCGCCGACCGCGACGCTCGACACGACCTTCAGCGGGCCGCCGCGGCGTGCATGCTGGAAGCCGAAGCGGCGCGCGAGCCACGCGCACGCGAACACGAGACCGATCACGACCGCGAGCCCGACCAGCGTCTGCAGTACCGCACCGATGCCGAGCGACGGTGCGGCGGAGCCGACCGTCACGCTCGACGCGATCGAACCGGGGTGGTTCACCGCGTTCATGTCGGCGGCGCCGGCCGATGCGCAGGCGAGCGATACGGCGACGGCAAGCGTCACCGCCGCAATCGCGCTGCACACGCGGCGGCCAGGCTTCACGACGTTCACCGATTCAGCTTCCGGATGCGTTCGGCCGGCGTGATGATGTCGGTGAGGCGAATACCGAACTTGTCGTTGACGACGACGACTTCACCCTGCGCGATCAGGCAGCCGTTCACGAGCACGTCCATCGGCTCGCCGGCCATCCCGTCCAGCTCGACGACCGAACCCTGCGCGAGCTGCAGCAGGTTGCGGATCGCGATCTTCGTGCGGCCGAGCTCCACGGTCATCTTGACCGGGATGTCGAGGATCATCTCGATGTCGTTGTGCGTCGTGTTTGCCGCGGCCTTCGACAGCGGCTGGAACACGCCGGCGCCGGTCGCACCGGCCGGCACCGGCTGCTCGTTCTGCTCGGCGAGCGCGGCCGCCCAGTCGTCCATGCCCGGATCTTCTTCCGCTGCGGCGGGTGCCGCCTGCGCGGCGGCAGCCGATGCCGCGAGGGCCGCGTCGGCCATCGCTTGTGCGTCGTCCTCGGGCGTCTGGTTCAGCTCACTCATATCCACCTTCCTTCATCGAATCGCCCGCGCTGATCATCTTCTGCACGCGCAACGCATATTGACCATTGAAAATTCCGTAGCCGCATTCCATCACCGGCACGCCGTCGACCTTCGCGGTGATCGTGTCCTCGATTTCCAGCGGCAGCACGTCGCCCGCGCGCAGGTTCAGGATCTTCTCGAAGTTCGACGAGATCTCGGCGAGGTTCGCGGTCAGCTCGACCTCGGCGGACTGCACCTGCTGCGACAGCACGCGCACCCAGCGGCGGTCGACTTCGAGCGCCTCGCCCTGGATCGGCGACGCGAGCACGTCGCGGATCGGCTCGACCATCGAGTACGGCATGCAGATGTGCAGCGTGCCGCCCGTCGGCCCGAACTCGATCGAGAACTGCGTGACGATGACGATCTCGTTCGGCGTCGCGACGTTCGCGAATTGCGTGTGCATTTCCGAGCGCACGAACTCGAATTGCAGCGGCCGCACGCTCTTCCACGCGGTCGTGTAGTGCTCGAACACGAGGTTCAGCAGCTTGCCGATGATCCGCTGCTCGGTGGCCGTGAAGTCGCGGCCTTCGACGCGCGTGTGAAAGCGCCCGTCGCCGCCGAACAGGTTGTCGACGACGAAGAACACGAGGTTCGGGTCGAACACGAACAGCGACGTGCCGCGCAGCGGCTTCACGTGCACGAGGTTCAGGTTCGTCGGGATCGGCAGGTTGCGGGTGAATTCGCTGTACTTCTGCACCTTCACCTGGCTGACGGAGATTTCCGCCGTGCGCCGCATGAAGTTGAAGATGCCGATCCGCAGCAGGCGCGCGAAGCGGTCGTTGATGATCTCGAGGCCGGGCATCCGGCCGCGGACGATCCGCTCCTGCGTCGCGATGTTGTAGGGGCGGACGCCCGCTGTGTCGCGCTGCTCGTCGACTGAATCGGCTTCGCCCGTGACGCCCTTCAGGAGGGCATCGACCTCCTCCTGGGACATGAACTCCTGGTGACCCATACGCGCTCCTTTCGCGGCCGCGTTACTGGACGACGAACTCGGTGAACAGCACGTCGTCGACCTTCGCGCGCTGGTTGCCCGGCTGCGTCGGCTGCTCGACCAGCTCCCGCAGTTCCTTCGCGAGCGAATGTTTGCCGTCCGGCGTCGCGAGATCCTCGGGATGCTTGTTCGACAGCGCGAGCAGGATCCGGCTGCGGATCTCCGGCATCCGTGCGGTCAGTTGCTCCTGCGCCTTCGGGTCGGTGAGCTTCAGCGACAGGCCGACGCGCAGGTAATGCTGCGCGCCGTCGTCGGACTGCAGGTTCACGGTCAGCGGGTCGAGCGGGAAGAACACCGGCGCGGCCAGCGGCGCCGGCTCGGCGGGCGCGCTCGCATGGCCGACGCCTTGCTTGCTCAGGAACACGTACATGCCGCCGGCTGCGGCAGCTGCCGCGCCCAGCGCGATGACGGCGATGAGCGCGATGCGCTTGAACTTGCCGGAGGAAGCCGGCTTGTCGGCGGTCGGGTTTGCGGTCGTGGAGGCCATGTGAATGCGTGCGTGATGTCTCGTAGCATGCATTGTTCGGCATCCGGGCCGAGGCCGATGGGCGGAAAAGAGGGGGGATTTGCGGCTATCTCAGCCGATTGTCGGCCGGGTGTCGGCCGGATGCAGGGTAGGCGGGCGGGAGAAGGCGGCCATGCCGGGTGCGGAAAGGCCGCCGGGCCGGCGGACAGAGGAGCGGGCGTGGCCGAGAGGTGGCGCCGTTTCCGCCGCAAGGGGGCTGCCGCGCCGAAGGCGGCCGGTACGATTGCGCGGGGCGAGGCCGGGAGATGGCGCCGATTCCGCCACACGGGGGCGCCGCGCCGAAGGCGGCACGCACGATCGGGCTGGCCGGCGCCTGGCGGGCGGCCGCCGCCCGGTCAGATCGGCAGCAGCGTCAGGAGCGGCGCGATCAGCACCATTGCGACGCCCGCGATCATCATCGTGAGGCTCGACACGACGCCTTCCTCGCTGCCGATCTCGCGCGCCTTCGCGGTGCCCACGCCGTGGGCGGCCGCGCCGAACAGCGCGCCGCGCGCGAGCCGCGTGCGCATCGGCACCAGCGCGAGCACCAGCTCGCCGAGCAGCATCCCGCAGATGCCGGTCGCGATCACGAACAGCGCGGTGAGATCCTTCGGCGCGTGGATCTTGTCCGACACGGCGAGCGCGAACGGGGTCGACACCGAGCGCGTCATCAGCGAGCGCTGCAGCTCGGGCGACAGGTGCAGCAGCTTCGCGAGCAGCAGCGACCCGCACACGCCCGCGCTGATCCCGACCGCGACGCCGACCGACAGCGACAGCCAGTGGCGGCGGATCAGGTCGCGATAGTCGTAGATCGGCACCGCGAACGCGATCGTCGCCGGGCCGAGCAGCCACATCAGCCAGCGCGTGTCGTGGAAGTAGACCGAATACGGGATGCCGGTCAGCAGGACGAGCAGCACCAGCACGCCCGGCACGAACACGAGCGGCGAGAACAGCAGCGTCTTCTTGTACGCGTAGAGCCGCTTCGACGCGAAATACAGCACGACCGTCAGCACGAAGCAGCCGAACGAGATCGCGGTGTTCGCCTGGTCGGCGGACAGGTTCGACAATGCGGCAAGCATGGCAGGCTCCGGCTCAGTGGGCGGACGCGGCGGTGAGGCGCGTGCGGCGGCGTTCGGCGAACACGCGCTGCGCGGCGAGCCGGCGCTCGAGTTTCGCGGCGAGGTCGACCGCGACGGCCACCGCGACCATCACGAACGCGGTGCCGGCGAGCATCACCAGCGCGATGCGCCAGCCGTCCTCGCGGAACAGCCCGCCGTACTGCACGGCCGCGACGGCGGCCGGCACGAAGAACAGCAGCATGTCGGACAGCAGCCAGTTCGCGCCGTCCTTCACCCAGGCGGGCGCGACGCGGCCCGAGAACAGCAGCACGAGGAGCACCGCGAGGCCGATCACGCCGGACGGAATCGGCAGCCCGATCTTGCGCACGGCCCAGTCGACCGCCATCCACAGCGCGCCGAGCGCGGCGGCCTGCAGCGCGATCCGGCCCGTGCGGGCCAGGCTGCCCGAAGCGGCGGGGCGGGCGGCGAGTGCAGCGGTCGGCTTGGTCATGGCGGGCTCCCTACAGATATTCCATTGATGATGGGAGTATAGGGTTTCCCCTAACCATAAATAAAATGACTTGTCTCTATCCTTATCATTCCAATTCGGAATTCGTTTTTTGATCGCCGCACCACTTTGGGGAGTCATCGATGGAATTGCGCGCGTTGCGGTACTTCGTCGAGGTGGTTCGCCAGCAGAGTTTCACGGCGGCCGCCGACAAGCTGTTCGTGACCCAGCCGACCATCAGCAAGATGGTGAAGGCGCTCGAGGACGAGATCGGTTCGCCGCTGCTGCTGCGCGACGGGCGGCAGATGGTGCTGACCGACGCGGGGCGGATCGTGTTCCAGCGCGGCCAGGACGTGCTCGCCGCGCAGGCGCAGCTGCAGTCGGAGCTGAACGATCTCGGCACGCTCGGGCGCGGCGAGCTGACGATCGGGATCCCGCCGCTCGGCGGCTCGCTGTTCACGCCGATCATCGCCGCGTACAAGCAGCGCTATCCGAACATCGAGCTGAAGCTGTTCGAGCAGGGCGCGCGGATGATCGAGGCGGCGCTGACGTCGGGTGAACTGGAGCTGGGCGGGCTGCTGGAGCCGGTCGATCCCGGCACCTTCGAGCGGCTGCCGATGGTGCGCGCGCCGCTGTGGCTCGTCGCGCCGCGCGAATCGCGCTGGGAGGATCACGCGGCCGTGCCGCTCGCGGATCTCGCGCGCGAGTCGTTCGTGTTCTACGCGGAAAGCCTCGCGCTGCACGACGCGGTGCTGGACGCGTGCCGGCAGGTCGGCTTCACGCCGTCGATCGTGAGCCGCAGCGGCCACTGGGATTTCATGGCCGCGCTCGTGCATGCGGGGGTCGGCATCGCGCTGCTGCCCGAACCCTATTGCCGGCGGCTCGATGCAGGCCAGTTCACGTGCCGGCCGATCGTCGAGCCGGAGATCACGTGGGCGATCGCGCTCGGCTGGCTGAAGAAGGGGTATCTGTCGCACGCGGCGCGCGCGTGGCTCGACGTGGCGCGGGCGACGCTGCCGATCGCGCCGGTTGACGATCTGGCGTTCGGCGGGTTGCGGGCGAGGGGGTGATGCCCGCCGAGGCGGGCGGTCAAGCAAACGAGGCGGGCGCAACGGCCGCCCGCCGCGCGGTCAATGCCCCATCGCCGGCCCCGCACCCTTCCTCGGCTTGGTGACCCACACGAGCGCCGCGAGCGCGCCGAACATGAACGCCGACAGCAGGAAGAAGTCGTTGGTCGCCATCATGAAGCCCTGCTGCGTGACGAGCTGGTTGAGCTGCGCGTTGGCCGTCTGGCCGACGATGCCGAGCTGCGACAGCGCGCCCTGATAGTCGGTCGTGCTCTGCGCATACACGCTCACCGATTCCGACAGCCGCGCGTGGTGGTAGATCGCGTCGTTTTCCCAGAACGTCGAACTCGCCGCGGTGCCGATCGCGCCGGACAGCGTGCGCAGGAAGTTCGACAGCCCCGACGCGCTCGCGAGCCGGTCGTCGGAAATGCTCGACAGCGTGATCGTCGTCATCGGCACGAAGAAGCACGCGACGCCGATCCCCTGCACGAGCCGCGGCAGGATCACATGGTTGAACGGCACGTCGAGCGTGAACGTCGAGTTCCAGATCGACACGCCGGCGAACACGATGAACGCGAAGCTCGCGACCATCCGCAGGTCGAGCCGGTGCATGTTGCGGCCGATCAGCGGCGACAGCACGAGCGCGAGCAGCCCGACCGGCGCGGTCGCGAGGCCGGCCTTGCCGGCCGTGTAGCCCATCACCGTCTGCAGCCACAGCGGGAAGATCACGACCGAGCCGAAGAACGCCATGAAGCCGAACGAGATGATCATCGCGCCGAGCGCGAAGTTGCGGTCCTTGAACAGCGACAGGTCGACCACCGGCTCCTTCTCGGTCGCCTCCCACACGAGCATGAACGCGAGCGACACGACCGCGATCAGCGCGAGCGCGACGATGAACGTCGAGTTGAACCAGTCGCGGTCCTTGCCGAGGTCGAGCATCATCTGCAGGCACGACACGCCGATCACGAGCAGTGCCAGGCCGACCGCGTCGATCCGCTGCTTCGTCGTCTTCGTCTCGCGGCCGCGCAGCAGGAAATACGCGCAGGTCGCCGAGAAGATGCCGATCGGCAGGTTGATGTAGAAGATCCACGGCCACGTGTAGTTGTCGCTGATCCAGCCGCCCAGCAACGGGCCGAAGATCGGTGCGACGATCACCGTCATCGCCCATAGCCCGAGCGCGAGCCCGCGCTTCGCGGGCGGGTAGCTGCGCATCAGGATCGTCTGCGACAGCGGCACCATCGGCCCCGACACGAGGCCCTGCAGCAGCCGGAACGCGATCAGCGTCTCGAAATTGGTCGCGAGGCCGCACAGCGCCGACGCGACCGTGAACGCGAGCACCGACAGCGTGAACAGCCGCACCTCGCCGACCCGCCGCGCGAGCCAGCCGGTGAGCGGCACCGCGATCGCGGACGCCACCGAGTACGACGAGATCACCCAGGTGCCTTCGCTCGTCGCGACGCCGAGGCTGCCGGAAATGGTCGGCACCGCGACGTTCGCGATCGACGTGTCGAGCACTTCCATGAAGGTGCCGAGCGCGAGCCCGACCGTGAGCAGCGCGAGTGCGCCGCCGGACAGCGGCGCGGGTTCAGCGGCGGGGGCGGCGGTGGATGCCGTGGTGGCGGACATCGGAATCTCCTAGACGCGGCGCGCGCGACGCGCCGGCACAACGCACGGGTGTGCGCCGCAGCGCAACCCGGCCGGGTGGAACGAATCAGCGGAAAAAGGGAGCGCGTGCCCTGTCATCTTCTGCCCAGACAGATAAATAAGCGAATGTTTAACCTAGACATGGGGCCTCTGCGCACATCAGCTGTCCGCTTCGTCGTCGGGTTTCGGGCAACCGGTCGAGCCGGGCCCGTTGGCGATGAAGCGCTGCAACAGGCCGGTGAGCGTCGCGAGCTCGTCGGCCGAGAAGCCGTCGAGCTGCGCGTTGAGCGCGGTCGCGATCAGCGACGGCAGCGCACGCGCGGCTTCGGCGCCGCGTTCGGTCAGCGTCAGCTCGATCATCCGACGGTCCTGCTCGCTGCGCGAGCGCGCGACCAGCCCCTTGCGTTCGAGCCGGTCGAGCATCCGCGTCATCGACCCACTGTCGTACGACATCTTGCGAGACAGCTCGAACGGCGTGCGCGCGTAGCCGCGCGACAACAGCAGGATCACGCCGATCTGCTGCGCGGTGAGGTCGAGGGGCTCGAGCGCACGGTCCATCCGCTCGACGAGCGCCTGCTTCGCCTTCGACAGGTAATAGCCGAGGCTCGTTTCCAGCGCGATGTTCTCGGGATCGTAGAGGCCGCCGGTCATGCGATTGCGCACGCAGCAATAGTGCGTTTCAGATTTAAACGCGCCCAGTATCTTGAAAATTAATTGCTTAGTCAATATTATTTGAGGCAACCAGTTACGACGTGCATGTTGCACTGCCGGAGACTATGTTCTGACCGATGCGCCCGCGCTGCGGGCACCCCGAGGATGTTCGCGATGCTGTTCCTGAAAAATGCCGCCGGTGCGCTGCGCCGCAACCTGACCGATACCGCTCATCATGCGTTTTCCGGGCCGCACCGCGGCTGGAAGATCGCGCTGTACGTGACGATGCTGGTGGTCCCGGGCGGCTCGCTCGCGGCGCTCGGGTTCGCATGGTTCGATCATCGCCGGCAGCGCAACGCGAAAGACGGCGCTCGCCGCACGGGCCAGCCGGCCGCGACGGAGCCGTCGACATGGCGGTCCGCCGCCGAGCCGCTCCCGCTGCCCGCGCGCTGCCACTGACGTCGCGCGCCGCCCGCCTTCCTGACTGCTCCGACTGAGGACCGAGCGCCGGCCGCGCCCCGCACGGCCGGCGTCGCACACCCGTCTTCCCGCCCGCCAGCCGTAATGGCCGGTAAACCGGCCGCTCGCGCCGGTAACACATTCCTGTCGCCGCGCGCCGTACCCTTGGGGCTGCGCAGCTTTCCCGCCGTCAGTTACCATTTGTCCGCCAGCGGCACGACGACCGCATCGCGCGACGCCGCTCGCCGGACGTCGCGCCCAGACAGGAAAACCACCATGCCGTACGCCCCCCTCCCGCGCGCCCTTCGCCCGCTGAGCGCCGCCGTCGCCATCGCGACGGCCGTGCTGCTCGCCGGCTGCGCCGTCGGGCCCGACTATCACCGGCCCGACACGTCGATCCCCGCCGCCTACAAGGAAGCGCCGGCCGGCTGGAAGGTCGCGCAGCCCGCCGACCGCACCGACCGCGGCGCGTGGTGGACGGTCTACAACGATCCGCAGCTCGATGCGCTGATCGGCAGGCTCAACGCGTCGAACCAGACCATCGCGCAATCGGCGGCCGCGTACCGGCAGGCGCGCGCGCTCGTCACCGAGGCGCGTGCCGCGTATTTCCCGACCGTCGGGCTGACGGCATCGGGCTCGCGCGCCCGTACGCCGCGCACATCGGTGTCGTCGGGTTCGTCGTCGAGCTTCGGCAGCGGATCGACCGGGTCGATCAACAACAGCTACAGCGTCGGCCTCGACGCGAGCTGGGAACCGGACCTGTGGGGCAAGGTGAGCCGTACCGTCAGCGCGCAGCGCGCCGGCGAAGCCGCCGCCGCGGCCGATCTCGCGAACGCGCGGCTGTCGCAGCAGGCGCTGCTCGCGCAGACCTACTTCCAGCTGCGCACGTCCGATGCGCTGCAGAAGCTGCTCGACGACACCGTGAAGTCGTACGAACAGTCGCTGAAGCTCACGCAGAACCAGTACGCGCAGGGCGTTGCCGCGCGCGCGGACGTGATCCAGGCGCAGACGCAGCTGCAGAGCGCGCAGGCCGCATCGATCGACAACGGCGTGGCCCGCGCGCAGTACGAGCATGCGATCGCGACGCTGATCGGCGAACCGGCGTCGACCTTCTCGCTGCCGCCGAATCCGCTCACGGCCGAGCCGCCGATCACGCCGGTCGACGTGCCGTCCGCGATCCTCGAGCGCCGCCCCGACATCGCGGCGGCGGAGCGCCGTGCGGCGGCCGCGAACGAGCAGATCGGCGTCGCGATCGCCGCGTTCTTCCCGACGCTCACGCTGTCGGCCACCGGCGGCTTCCAGAGCTCGGTGTGGTCGCAGCTGTTCACGCTGCCGGCCCGCTTCTGGACGGTCGGCCCGCAGCTCGCGGCCACGCTGTTCGACGCCGGGCTGCGCGCCGCGCAGACCGACGCCGCGCGGGCGACCTACGACCAGGACGTCGCCGCGTACCGCCTCGCGGTGCTCACCGCGTTCCAGGACGTCGAGGACAACCTCGCGTCGCAGCGCATCCTCGCGCAGGAAATCGACGTGCAGCGGCAGGCCGTCGACAGCGCCGAGCATGCGCTCGCGATCGTCACGAACCAGTACAAGGCCGGCACGGTCGCCTACCTGAACGTGCTGACCGCGCAGACCACCGCGTTCACCGCGCAGCAGAAGCTCGCGACGATCGCCGGGCAGCGGATGACGTCGTCGGTCGGGCTCGTGAAGGCGCTCGGCGGCGGCTGGAACGTCGCGGAGATGGCGCGCGAGAACGGCGACGTGGCGGCACCTGCACCCGTGCCGGCGTCCGGCGCGGCCGCGCCCGCGGCCACCGCACCGGCGGTCGCCGCGCCGCTCGCGCAAAAGTAGAAAAGTAGGAAGGAAAGGGTGACGCGCGCGTCAGCGCTGCGCGTCGCCGAAGATCAGCGACACCTCATTGTTGCCGATGGGGTGGCCGAGCAGGTTCAGCAGCCCCGCGAGGTTCGCCTGCTGCTCGGGCGCCGAGTGCGCGGTGCCGCGGAACGATCCCTCGCCCGGGCCGAAGGTGCCGTGGCCGTCGAGAAACAGCGGGCCCTGCGACGTCGACAGGTCCAGATCGGCGCCGGCTCCCTTCGCCTGCAGCACCGCACGGTACGAACCGAGCGGCTTCACGCGCGAGACGCGCGAACTCATCGAATCGATCGTCACCGTCAGCTGGCCGAACGCGTTGTTGCCGATCAGGCGCCAGTCGCTCCAGCCGAGCCGCACGTCGCCCTGCAGGTCGAGCGTGTTGAACGGCGTGCCGAGCCCGGCGAGCAGCGACGCGGGCACGGCCATCGTGCCCGCCGACAGCACCGCGCCGCGCCACGTCGCATCGAGCGTGACCGCCTCGGGCATCGCCTCGGTCTGCCGCATGCGCATCTGCACGCGCCCGGTCAGCAGCGGCCAGAAGCCCGTGGTCCATTCGACCCGGCCCGGCAGCAGCGTCGCCGCGCTCTGGTCGGCCCCCGGCGCGAGCATCAGCGTGCCCGAGCCGTGCCACAGCGACCCGTCGGGATCGACGAGATTCACGTGCCCGCCGGTCGCGCGCGCGAACTGCGGCGCGATCCATGCGGCCGGCGCGAGCGCGACGAGCGTCACCGCCGTCGCCAGGCCACCCGCCAGTACCCACGGCAATGCGGTGGCGAGCCGCTTCAATCCCGGCCTCATCGGCCGACCGCCACTTGCGTCATCCACTGCGTCATTTCTGCGTAGACGGTTGCATCACGGCCGTCAGGTCGACCTGGCCGTCGTCCTTCAGCGCGGTGGCATGCGCCTCGCCGACCTGCACCTTGAACTGCCGGCGCGCATCGTCGAGCCACTGCGTCCACGCCGGGAACGACACGTTCTTCATCTGGATCTGTACGCCGTTGCCGACGATCTGCACCTGCGCGCCCTGCAGCCCGTGATCGGACAGCGACGCGGTCAGCGCGTCCTTCAGCGCGAGGCCGGTCGGCGCGACGCCCTGCGCGGCAGCCGTCAGCGATTTCGCCTCGTTCGCCTGCGCGGTCATCTGCGCCAGCTCGCGGCGCATCGTCGGCAGCTCGCGCTGGATCCGCGCGCGGCCTTCCTGCGCGGGCGACCACAGCACCGAATACGCGATCGCGACCGCCAGCACGGCGCCGCCCCAGCCGAGCAGCATCTTTTCGCGCTGTGAGCGCTCGCCCCAGAACTGGGCCAGCGTCTGGTTCAGTTGTTCCGTCTTCATGAGCGGCTCCGGATCGTCCATTTGCCCGTATTGCTGTCGACTTCGCCGGACAGTCCGTTACGCGCGAGGCGCTGCGTGAAATCGGGATCGACCTTGACCTCCGGCTTGAAGCCGACGTCGAGCTTCCGGTCGTGATAGTCGAGCGACGCGATGCCGTTCAGCGGCAGCGCGCCCATCGAACGCGACAGCCCGCTCGACAGCGCGAGGAAATCGTTCGGCGACAGCTCGCCGGCAGCCAGGCGCAACTGGTCGAGCTGGCGCTGCATCTGCGCGGGCGGATCGAGCACCGTCGTCGTCTTCGGGAATGCGGACAGCAGCGTCTCGGTGATCTGCGCGGACAGCGCATCGCGCTCGCGCGACAGCTTCCACCAGTGCAGGTTCATCCCGATCACCGCCACGCCGAGCGTCGCCGCGACGAGGGCGAGCGGCACGCGCAGGCGCTTCACCGTCGCGCGGTCGAAGCGCCACGGCTGCGATTCGAATTCGAACTGGCACAGGTCGAACTTCTCGGTCAGCGCGCGCCGCGCGAACGCGTCGAACGACAGCGGAGCGGCACCCGGCAGCAGCGGGCCGCCGTCGGTGCGGCCGACCGATGCGAGCCGCGGCTCCGCGCCCGGTTCGCCGAGTTCGTACAGTTCGACGTCGCCGCCACCCGCGAGCGCGGCCAGCGTGCCGGCCGCGCGCGACGCGGGCAAGACCGTGCTCGTGCTCGATACCGTGACGGGCGGCGCCGCCGGCCCGCCCCCCGCGGCCACCGTCGCCGGCCGGGCGGGTGCCCCCTCGACGGCGGCGGCGGCAACCGCGGCGGCGTCGACTTCGCTGTCGGCCGGCGCGGCGGACACGTGCGGCGCCGGCAGGCAGCGGGTCGCGGGCACCGCGCTCAGGTGCCGGTGGCCGGCCGCCGTGAACGCTTCGCAGATCGTGCGGAACCACGCGCGATCGACGACGGCCAGCACGCGGCGCCCGTCGGGCAGCGCGTCCGGATCGAGCGCGATATGGCAGCCGAGCGGATCCTGGATCAGCTGATCCTCGACGATGTTGGGCAGCGCTTGGCGCAGCTTCGGTCCCTTCAGCGGCGGCACGGTCGCGGCCAGCAGCAGCACGTCGCGCGCGGCGACGATCAGCACCGTCGCATTCGCGCGCGGCAGCAACGCAAGCGCGGCGCGGCCGGCGCGCTGCACGTGGCCGGCCTTGTCGACGAGCGTGAACGGCAGCTCGGGCCACTGCCATTCCTGCAACGGCACGGCAGGCTCGCGCGGCGGCAAAGAAACAATCAACGTGCTCACAAGAGCTCCTCTCCCGATTGGCGTCGTTATAGCTGGTCGCGGATGCGCACGACCCGTGTCGAGTGCGTGGTCGGATCACGATACACGAGCGAGGTGCGATCGACCTCCGCCCGGTCATGCTGGATCCGGCCATGCACGATGAAATAGCTCGAATTGACGTCGACGAGGCTCGAGTCGGGCGTCACGTTCGGTGGCGCACCGGCGCCGCGCAGCGCGAGCTGCACGTCGGCGACGTTGCGGAAAAACACGGTCTCGCGGCGCGACACGAGCGCCTGCGCGGACGACACGCTCATCCCCGGCATCAGCGCCGCAATGACCTCGGCCGGCGCGGTGTTCATGTTCACGGGCGTCGTGGTCGGCAGCACGGTGACGAACGGGCGCAACCGCGCGACCATCTCGGGCGTCACGCCGTCGACGTCGAGCAGGCTGTCGACGCCCGTCATCATCAGCGGCGCGGGCCCGCGATCGCCGCCCGTCATGCCGGGATCGTCGGTGAAGCCGCCGCCGCCTTGCTGATCGGTCGTCACCGGCGCGGTGACCGGCGGCGCCGTGCCGCCACCCGGCAGCGTCGGCATCTGGAAGCGCGTCGCCGAATTCAGCAGGCTCGCGCGCACCTGCAGCGCGATGCGCTTCGCGAACGCGCCGTCGTAGCCGAGCGTCGTCAGCAGGCGCTGGAACGCCTGGACCTGCGTGACGTTCAACTGCAGCACGCCGGGCGCCGGCGACGCCACGAGGTTGCGCAGGTTGAACTTCGCCTGCGCATCCTCGATCGAGCCGGAGATATAGGTGTCTTCGCCGCCGGTGTCGTTGGGCGCACCGATCCGGCCGAGGAAGTCCGACAGTTTCGTCTTCGCGATCGGCACGCCCCAGATGCCGCCGAGATACGTGATGCCGGGCGCCGTGTCGCCTTCGGAGCGCAGGATCATCCGCGTCCAGTCGAGCGCGCCGCGCGCGACCCACTGCGCCTGCGCGATCACGCGCTGGTTCTCGATCCGGCGGATCTGCACCTGCTGGCGCCACAGCATCCCCGAGACGAGGATCGCCGACAGCGCGACGACCAGCAACGCGGTGATGATCGCCGCGCCGCGCTGGCGGCCGCGTGCCCGTGCGCGACCGCCGGCGCGGGCGCGGGCGCAAAGCAATGAGCGGGGAGGGCGCGCGCGCATCGTCATTCCCCGACGAGGAAGATGCGCGTGACCGGCACGCGCAGCGACGTCGCGCCGATGCTGACCTGCAGCCCCGTCACCGCGCGAGCAGGCGGCGCGTTGCCGATCTGCGGCACCTTGAGCGCATCGTTGTTCTGCGCGAGCGCTTCGTCGGCCGTCTGCAGGTTGGTGGTCCAGCCCACGCGCGGCACGTACAGCTTCGCGTCGATCGCGCCGACGCCGCCCATCAGGGCGACCCAGCTCCAGCCTTCGACGCTGCTGTCCTTCAGCATGCCGCGCAGCCGGTTCGCGTCGTCGATCGGCGGCGACGCATAGCGCACGACGCGCCCGCCGGCGATCCGGTAGCGGACCACCTGCAGCCGCGGCGCCACACCCGGCACCTCGAGTTCGCGGACGATCTGCAGCGTATTGCCGGCCACGCCGATCGCCGGCTGGCCGGCCTCGTCGTCGGTCGCGGCGAGCCGCGCGTCGATGCGCATCTGGTCGAACATCTGCGCGAACACGCGCTCGTCTTCCATCGCGGCCGCGACCTTGTCGCGACCGCGCATGATCTGGTCGAGCCCGCGCCACGCGAGGATCGCGACCACCGCGAGGATCGCGATCGCGATCATCAGCTCGATCAGCGTGAAGCCGCGGGCGGGGCGGGCGAGCGGGCGTCGCATCGGCGCGTCAGAGCGGGCGGCTGGTTTCATTCGCGACCACCGTCACCATCTGCGCGAGCACGCCGGTGTGCCCGGGCATGCTCACCGAAATCCGCACGCGCCGGAACACCGGGTTGGGCGTGGTGCTCACGCGCTGCGTGCAGACGAGCTGCACGTTGCCTTGCGAGCAGTCGAAACTCTGTTCGCCGATCTCCGGCCACGCGTGCGTGAGCCGCATCTGCGCGAGCGCGTTGTCGGCGCTCCAGCCGGCGAGCAGGCGGCGATGAAGATCGGACGCGTTGGTCGCCATCGTGCCGACCGCGCGGATCGACGCGGCGAGCGCGACCGCGATGATCGCGAGCGCGACCAGCACCTCGATCATCGTGAAACCGCGACGCGAAGAAAGTCCCGTCGGGGAAGGGCGGCGCGATGAAGCAACGGGGAAGGGCAAGCGACGACGCATCGTCATTGCACCTCGTAGCGGCCATTGCCGGTGCTGACGATCGTCGCGCTGCCGACCGCCGAATGCAGCGTCACGCGCACCGGCGTGTCGATGCTCTCGGTACCGAACACGACGCGATTCGCATGCGTATCGGACCCCGGTTGGCCGGCCCCCGGATAGTCGATGTCGGCGCCGGTGACGCCACCGTCCCAGTCGCGCGGGCGCAGCAGGTCATCGCGCAGCGTGCGCCAGCCGTCGGGCGAGCTCACGTCGAAACGGAAGCCGTGCGCGGTCGGCTGCCACGCGATCGGCCGGGCACGCACCTGCGCTTCGTCGCCGGCCGTCTCGAACAGCAGCGCGATGCGCTGCGCTTCCTCGCGCAGGTCGGTGCGCGGATTGCGCGTGAGCGACAGCGACGCGAGCGACACGAGCAGCCCCGCGATCACGAGCACGACCAGCATTTCGAGCAGCGTGAAGCCGCGCGCGCGATGACGCCGCGCACCACGCAATGCCTGCCCGCCGTCGGCACGCACCGGCACGGACGAAGCCGCGCCGCGACGCACACGGCAATCGCGGCCGCAGCGGAAGGTCGTGCGAGTGGCGAGCATGAAGAAGGGAACGAAGCGTCGGGCCGGTCAGTGAGCGCTTATTGCCACGAACCGATGTCGGTGTCGTTGCCTTCGCCGCCTTCCTTGCCGTCGGCGCCGTAGCTGAACACGTCGATCTCGCCGTGCACGCCCGGGTTCAGGTACTTGTAGCTGTTACCCCACGGATCGTTCGGCAGGCGCTCGAGATAGCCGCCGTCCTTCCAGTTGTTCGGAATCGGATCGGTGGACGGCTTCTGGATCAGCGCGTTCAGGCCCTGATCCTGGGTCGGGTAGCGCCCGTTGTCGAGACGGTACAGCTTGAGCGCCTGCATGATCGTGCCGATGTCCTGCTTCGCGGCGATGCGGCGTGCCTCGTCCGGGCGGCTCATGATCTTCGGCACGATCAGCGCCGCCAGGATCCCGAGGATCGCGACCACCACCATGATCTCGATCAGCGTGAAACCGCGCTGACGACGCACGGCCGCGTTGCGGCGAGTGATCCACGTTTGCATGACTGACTACCTCTTTCCAAAAAAATGTCGTGGTTTGAGTGACGCACCCGGCGCACCGGACGATGGCCTGACGGCAACCTTCCGAACCCGCGGGCGCGGAGCACGCATTGTAAGGCGCGCATTGCCGAGGGCTTTCACCCAACGCAAATTTCATATACATCCGTACAATAGCGCGCATGAACGCGCTCTCGATCCGGATCCTCTCCCTAGCCCTCTTCGCGGGTTTGTGCGCGACGGCCACCTACTGGGTCGTCACGCTGTCCGCCCGCGAAGCGCCGCTGCCCGCCGCCGCCGCGCGGCTGCCGATCCGCACCGAGGACGCCGCGGCGCTCTTCGGCGGTCAGCTCGACAAGAATCCCGTGCAGGACATCCACCTGTTCGGCATCCTCGCGCTCGACCACGGCGGTGCCGCGATCATCGGTGTCGGTGGCGAACCGCCGCGTGCCGTGTCGCTCGGCGCGGACGTCACGTCCGGCGCGAAGCTCGCCGAAGTCCGCCCCCGCTCGATCATCGTCGAGCGCAACGGCGCCCGCACCGAAGTCCAGCTGCCCGCCAATACGCCGTCCCCGGCGATCTACGTGCGCTGAAGCCGAAGGCGACGGCCCGACCTGCGGTCAGGCCGTCACTGCACCATGTTGTTCAGCTCGATGATCGGCAGCATCACGGCCAGCACGATCACGAGCACGATGCCCCCCATCGCCAGGATCAGCAGCGGCTCGAGCAGGCTCGTCAGGAACATCGTGCGACGCTCGAGCTCGCGCGCTTCGCCTTCGGCCGCGCGATCCAGCATCGTCGTCACGTCGCCCGTCGCTTCACCGGAACGGATCAGGTGCACGAGCACCGGCGGAAACGTCTTCACGTTGTTCAGCGCGCGCGACAGCGCGGAGCCTTCGCGCACGCGCACGATCGCGTCGTCGATGTTCGCGCGCATCGCGCGGTTCGACAGCGTCTCGCCGGCCGCCTGCAACGCGCGCAGGATCGGCACGCCCGCCGCGGTGAGGATGCCGAGCGTGCTCGCGAAACGCACCGTGTTGTAGCCGCGCACGAGCTTGCCCGCGAGCGGTGCGGTGAGCACCCAGCGGTCGAATGCGAGGCGCGGCCCGTCGCGCGACAGCGTCGCCTTCACGAACCACACGACGAGCACCACCGCGATCAGGATCGCCCACCACCAGTGCCGCACGAAATCCGACAGCGCCATCATCACGATCGTCAGCACGGGCAGCTGCTGCTTCGTGCTCGCGAATACGTTGACGACCTGCGGCACCACGTAGCTCAGCAGGAACGTGACGATGCCGAATGCGATCAGCGTGACGATCCCCGGATACGTGAACGCCAGCAGGATCTTCTGCTTCAGCGCGTTGCTCTGCTCGATGTAGTCGGCCAGGCGCGACAGCACGATGCCGAGCTTGCCGGTGTGCTCGCCGGCCGCGACGAGCGCACGATAGATTTCCGGGAAATCGCGCGGATGCTGGCCCAGCGCATTCGCGAGCGAATGGCCGCCGAGCACTTCGGCGCGGATCGCGGCCATCAGTTCGCGGATGTAGTCGCGCTCGGCCTGCTCGGTCAGCACGCCGAGCGCCTCGTCGAGCGGCAGCCCGGCGATCAGGAGGCTCGCGAGCTGGCGCGTGAGGATCGCCTGTTCGCGCTGCGACAGCTTGCGGCCGAACGCGAGCCGCTGCGACCGCGCCCCGCGCGTCGCGCTGGCGGCCGGCTCGACGACGAGCGGCGTGAGCCCCTGCGTACGCAGCTGGCCGCGCGCGGCACGTGCGCTGTCGGCATCGATGACGCCTTTCTGCGCGCGTCCCGCCGAATCGATTGCTTCGAAACGGAATGCCGGCATCGCGCTATGCGCCTCCCGTCACGCGCAGCACTTCCTCGAGCGACGTCGCGCCCGACGCGAGCCAGCGCTCGGCGTCGTCGCGCAGCGTGCGCATCCCTTCCGCACGGCCGGCGGCGAGGATCTCCGCGTCGGCCGCATTGCGGTGGATCAGCGAGCGGATCGACTCGTCGACCAGCAGCAGCTCGTACACCCCGCGCCGGCCCGAATAACCCGAATGCCCGCACTTGTCGCAGCCGACCGGATGCCACACGGTGCGGCCTTCTTCCTGGCGTTCTTCCTTGCAGACGGGGCAGAGCTGCCGCACCAGCCGCTGCGCGAGCACGCCGAGCAGCGACGACGCGAGCAGGTAGGGTTCGACGCCCATGTCGGTCAGACGCGTGACGGCCGAGGCCGCATCGTTCGTGTGCAGCGTCGCGAGCACGAGGTGGCCCGTCAGCGATGCCTGCACCGCGATCTGCGCGGTTTCGAGGTCGCGGATTTCGCCGATCATGATCACGTCCGGATCCTGGCGCAGGATCGAGCGCAGCGCACGGGCAAAGGTCATCCCGATCCGCTCGTTCACCTGCGTCTGGCCGATGCCGCCGAGGTCGTATTCGATCGGGTCCTCGACGGTCATGATGTTGGTCGTCGCGGTTTCGAGCCGCGACATCGACGCATACAGCGTGGTCGTCTTGCCCGAACCCGTCGGGCCCGTGACGAGCACGATGCCGTGCGGGCGCGCGATCAGCTTGTCGAACTGCACGAGCGTGTCGCGGCCCATCCCGAGCGCTTCGAGGTTCAGCCGCTGCGCATCCTTTTCCAGCAGACGCAGCACCGCGCGCTCGCCGTGCCCGGTCGGCAGCGTCGACACCCGCACGTCGACCGGCCGCCCGCCGACGCGCAGCGTGATGCGGCCGTCCTGCGGCAGGCGCTTCTCGGCGATGTCGAGCTGCGCCATGATCTTGATCCGCGAGATCAGCGCGCCGTGCAGCGCCTTCTTCGGCCGCACGACGTCGCGCAGCGTGCCGTCGACGCGAAAGCGCACGACCGAGGCGTTCTCGAACGGCTCGATGTGGATGTCCGACGCCTGTTCGCGCGCCGCTTGCGTGAGCAGCGCGTTGATCATCCGGATGATCGGCGCGTCGTCTTCCGATTCGAGCAGATCCTCGACTTCGGGGATGTCCTGCATCAGCCGCGACAGGTCGACTTCGCCTTCAACCTCGCCGACCACCTGCGCGGCGCTGCCGTCCTGGCGTGCGTACGCATGGTTGATCGCCTGCGCGAGCTCGTCGGCCGGCACGCGATGCACGGAGATCGAGCCGAAGTTGCGCGCGATTTCCGCGAGCGCGGCGTCGCTCGTGCGTTCGCTGATCCACACCTCGAGCGTGTCGTCGAGCTGGTGCGCGATCAGCACCTGGCCGCTCTTCGCGAAGCCGTACGGCAACAGTCGCGCAGCGAGCGGCGACGGCGGCTGCCGTTCGCCCGGCGCGCCGTCGTGGGCGGAAGAGGCGTGCACGTCGCTCACTGCGACGCTCCCGGCGTCGCCGTCAGCGGCTGTTGCGGCACGGCCTGCTGCGGCACGCTCTGCGGCTGCGCGGGCGTCGCTTCCGGCAACGGCTGGGCCGGCACCGGCGCCACCTGGCGCTGCAGCTGCTGGCGACGCATCTTGTCGAGATCGAACAGGTTGCCAGCCGGCGTGCCGCCCTGGCTCGGACCGATCGGCATCGGCGGGACGACCGGATCATCCTTGTCGCGGATCACGTTGTTGTCCGACTTGTACGCGCCCGACACGCCCTGGATATAGTCGTAGCGGTTGGCCGTGACTTCCTGCGCGGTGCTGCGGTCGGAGATGATCACCGGGCGCAGGAACACCATCAGGTTGGTTTTCGCGCGTAGCTTCGATTCCGAACGGAACAGCTGACCGATCCACGGAATGTCGCCGAGCAGCGGCACCTTGCTGTTCGATACCTGGTAGTTGTCCTGCATCAGGCCGCCGAGCACGATGATCTCGCCGTTGTCGGCCAGGATCGTCGACTGGATCGAGCGCTTCGTGAAGGTCGGGCCGGTCTGCGCGTTCGTCGTGCCGCTGACGACCGCCGAATCCTCGGTATAGAGCTGCAGCTTCAGGATCCCGCCGTCGGTAATCTGCGGCTTCACGTGCAGCGTCAGGCCGACGTCGCGACGGTCGTAGGTATTGAACGCATTGTTCGTATTGCCGCTCGTCAGGTTCGAATACGAGCCGGTCGGGATCGGCACGTTCTGGCCGACGACGATCTTCGCTTCCTCGTTGTCGAGCGTGATCAGGTTCGGCGTCGACAGCACGTTCGCGTCGTTCACGCCCGCGAAGTATTGCAGCAGCGCGCCGAGCCCCTGCACGCCGAACATGTTGTGCAGCCAGCCGATGTTGAGGCCTGGGGTCAGCGTAGCCAGGTTGGCCGCCAGGCCGGCCCCGGTGGTGCCCGCCGAGCCCGTCGTCAGATTGACGATGCTATTGCCCATACCCAGCTGGGGGCTCAGGTTCGTGCCGCCGAGAAACTGGCCGCTCGCGACCTGCCACTGGATGCCGAGGTTGCCGGACGTATTCGAGTTCAGCTCGACGATCAGCGCTTCGATATAGACCTGCGCGCGCCGTGCGTCGAGCTGGTCGATCACCGAGCGCAGGTTCCGGTACACCGGATCGGACGCGGTGATGATCAGCGAGTTGGTGGCCGAGTCGGCCTGGATCATCCCGCCCGGCTGGTTGTCGTCGCCGCTCTTGTCCTTGTCGCCGCCGAGCAGGCCGCCGGTGCCGAGGCCACCGCCGGACGAGCCGCCGCCATACCCGGACGAGGACGACGAGCCGCCGAGGCCGCCCGACGGCAGCGGCGGGGTGCCGGACGTGCCGGTCGAGAAGTTGCCGCTCGACGACGAGCCGCCGCTCTGGTTGAAGCTGTTCGCATCGTTGGACGACGCCGACGAGCCGCTGTCGCTGCCGCCGCCCTTGCCGAGCATCCCGCGCAGCGTCTTCGCGAGCTTCACCGCATCGGCGTTGCGCAGCGGCACGACGTGCATGTTGCCCGGCACGCCGCTCGGCGCGTCGAGCTGCTGCACGAGCCGCTTGGCGGCCGCGAGGCGCGACGCGCTCGATGCGCGCAGCATCAGCGAGTTGGTGCGTGGGTCGGCCGTGACCGACACCTTCAGCGTGGCGTCGCTGTTGCCGATCGCGCCCGGGTCGAGCATTTTCTGCAGTTGCGCGGCGAGGTCGATCGCGTTCGCGTTGCGCAGCGGAACGACCTGCACCTGCGCGCCCGCGGCGCTGTCCACGCCGGCGATGATCTGCGCGATGCGCCGCACGTTGTCCGCGTAGTCGGTCACGACGATCGTGTTGTTCGCGGGATAGGCGGTGACCGTGTTGTTCGGCGAGATCAGCGGCCGCAGCACGGGCAGCAGGTTGTTCGCCGATTCGTTGTGCAGCTCGAATACCTGCGTGATCACCTGGTCGCCGCGCGCCTGCGGCGCATTGCCGACGTAGGTCGGCACGCCTTGCAGTTTCGCGTCGGCCTCGGGCACGACCTTCAGCACGCCGTGATCCTGCACGAGTGCGAAGCCCTGCATGCGCAGCGCCGACTGCAGCGTCTTCAGCGCCTGGTCTTCCGGCACCGGCCGTTCGGCCACGAGGTTGAGCTGCCCCTTCACACGAGGGTCGACGATGATGGTCTTGCCGGTTGCGGCGCCGATCGCCTTGGCGACCTGGTCGATATCCGCATTCACGAAATTGAGCGTGACCTGAGCGTAGGCGGCCTGCGAAACGATGATGCCGGCGACGATCAGGGTCGTGGCGACACGCCGCATAACGAAGCGATTTCTTGTCATGGATGAATGGGTCGATGCCGGCTCAGGCCACTTCCGGCGGTAGTGCTGGGATCCAAGTCCGAAAGAGGCGACATTAGCAGTTTTTCATGTCCGAAATATCACATTGATCCGAGGACTGTCTCACATACGACATGTATCCGGCGAACCGTATGCAATCTGTAAGATTCGACGCTATTCTCGGCGCATGCGGTCCTCGCCCCCATTTCACGATGAACCGACACGGAAATGCGGTATAACCGGGCGGCCGTATTCCTGTATGTCGCAAGCTGACGGACTGCCGGTATGATACGGGCGGCACGTTTCTCGTCGCACGAATAACAGGCACGGGTTTTCCCGACCCTCACGCATTTTCTTGTCGATTTCGCACCATGAACAGACGGTTCGTTTCGATCGTGTTGATCGCCGCCGGCGGGTATTTCGCCAGCGCGAACGCTCGCGCGGACTGTTTCGACGAAGCAGCTAAATATCAGCAGGTCAATCCGCTGATCCTGCGCGCGATCGCGTGGCAGGAGTCGCGCAACCGGCCCGGCGCGCTGAACAAGAACACGAACGGCTCGGTCGACTACGGCCTGATGCAGATCAATTCGATCCACCTGCCGACGCTGTCGCGCTATGGGATCGGCCGCGACACGCTGATGGAGCCGTGCAAGAACGTCTATATCGCCGCGTGGCATCTCAAGCAGAAGATGAACCGTTACGGCAACACGTGGCAGGCGGTCGGCGCCTATCATTCGGAAACCCCGTCGCTGCGCGACAAGTATGCGCGGCAGATCGCCGGCATCCTGACGCAGTGGAAGCTGCTGCCGCCCGTGCAGTGACGCCGCGCCGCAGCGCGGCCTGACCCGGTACCGGCCGGCCGGCGCGCGTTTGATGCACAATGCGGATCTCACGCCGCATTTCGCCCGCCCGCGGGACGATCGCGCCCCGGAAGGGCGTCGCGGCCGCTTTTTCAATTTTTCCGTTGGTGCATATCGCTATGAATCCGGCAATGAACCAGCCGTTGCCCGTCACCGTGCTGTCCGGTTTCCTCGGCGCCGGCAAGACCACGCTGCTCAATCACATCCTCGCGAATCGCGCGGGCCTGAAAGTCGCCGTGATTGTCAACGATCTCGCGGCGGTCAACATCGATGCCTCGCTCGTGCGCGACGCGCAGGCGCTGTCGCACGTCGAGGAACGCCTCGTCGAGATGTCGAACGGCTGCATCTGCTGCACGCTGCGCGACGACCTGCTCGTCGAGATCCGCACGCTCGCGTCGGAAGGCCGCTTCGACGCGATCATGATCGAATCGACCGGCATCGCGGAGCCGATGCCGATCGCCGAAACCTTCACGTTCGTCGACGATGACGGCACGTCGCTGTCGAAAATCGCGCGGCTCGACACGCTCGTCACCGTGGTCGATGCCTACAACTTCCTGCGCGACTACGGCTCGGATGATGCACTCGCGACGCGCGGCATCGCCGCATCGGAAGAGGACGACCGCACGCTCGTCGAGCTGCTGATCGAGCAGATCGAATTCTGCGACGTGCTGGTGATCAACAAGGCCGACCTCGTCGCCGCGGACGACCTTGCCCGCCTGCAGCACATCCTCGCGCGACTCAACCCGCGCGCGCACCAGGTCGTGTCGACGTTCGGCAACGTGCCGCTCGACGAAGTGCTGAACACGGGCCGTTTCGATTTCGACGAGGCCGCGAACGCGCCGGGCTGGCTCGCGTCGCTCGATCACGATCGCACGCATTGCGACGACCCCGACTGCCATGACGAACATCATGCGCACGTGCACGGCGAAGCCGACGAATTCGGGATCGGCAATTTTGTTTACCGCGCGCGCCGGCCGTTTCATCCGGCGCGACTCTGGGCACTGCTGCATCAGGAGTGGCCGGGCGTGCTGCGCAGCAAGGGCTTCTTCTGGCTCGCGACGCGCAACGACATCGCGGGTTCGCTGTCGCAGGCGGGCGGCGTATGCCGGCATGGCCCGGCGGGGCTTTGGTGGGCCGCGCAGGATCGCGCGGAATGGCCGGACGACGACGAGCTGCTCGGTGAAATCCGCGCCGAATGGCACGGCGATCTCGACGATCGCGCAGTGGGCGATCGCCGGCAGGAACTCGTGCTGATCGGCATCGCGCTCGACGCGGATGCATGGCGCGCGAAGCTCGATGCATGCCTACTGACCGATGCGGAATTCGCGCTCGGCGCGGCCGGATGGCAGGCGTTCGACGACCCGTTCCCGGCGTGGGATGTCGATTCGCACGACGACGACGATCACGGCGACACGCAGATCGTGCACGCGTAACGCGTTGTAAAAAACAACCGTTAAATCTTGCAAGAGGGGCGCGGACTGTGGCGAAAATGCTGCGTGCGCCCAACAAAAAACCCGCCGAAAGGCGGGTTTTTCTTGGAACAGGCGCTGGTTTAACGCTTGTTGACGGCGTCCTTGAACGCCTTGCCAGCCGTGAACTTGACCGTCTTGGCTGCCGGGATCTTGATGGTTTCGCCGGTCTTCGGGTTGCGGCCCGTACGTGCTGCGCGCTTGCCCGAACCGAAGCTGCCGAAGCCGATCAGCTGAACCGCATCACCCTTCGACACGGCCTTCTTGATGACTTCGAGCAGCGTGTCCAGCGTTTCGCCGGTTTGAGCCTTGCTGGCGCCCGTTTGGGCGGCGACGGCGTCGATCAGTTCCTGTTTGTTCATTAAGGTTCCTTTATCAGGTTAGGTTGACACGAACAGCGCGAACGCGCCGATTATACGTGCGCGAACCGTGCCGTCGAGAGTCAGACTCCGACGACACAGCGCCGAATCCTGGCCCGCGCGACGCGCCCTCCGGTGAGCCGGTGGCCACCCCGCGGTACGGCGTTGCTATGATAGCGCAGCGCAAACCCAATAACGACAAGGGTTTCAAAGATTTTCATTGGTATTTCGCCGAATGAATCACTGACTGCCCGTTTTTTGACCAGCGCCAACCGGACAGGATACGCAGCGTGGTCCGCCCGTGCGCCGCGCCGTTGGCTTTTTCCAACGACCGGTCGGACGGCCCCGCGCAATCCCTTGCCAGGCTTGGCTGCCACGTTTTTTGTTTCGCATGACCGACCGACTTGTTCCCGCCACGCTCGCGCGCCGCGACGACGGCACGCTCGTCTCGCCCGAGTTCGCCGATCTCCATCGCGGCGCATCAGGCGCGCTCGCGCATCGCATGTTCGTCGCGGGCAACGGGCTGCCGGCACGCTGGCAGGGCCGCCGCACGTTCACGATCGTGGCGACCGGATTCGGCGCGGGCGGCAGCTTCCTCGCGGCCTGGGCCGCATGGCGCGACGATCCCGCGCGCTGCGAGCGGCTGCATTTTGTCGCAGTCGAACCGCATCCGTTCTCACGCGACGACCTGCGCCGCGCCGCTTTGCATATCGTTGCGGACACAACCATATCGACGGATGTCGATGCACTTGCCGACGCGTGGCCGATGCTCGTACCGGGCCTTCATCGGCTCGAATTCGACGAAGGGCGCGTGGTGCTCACGCTTGCGTTCGGCGATGCGATCGACATGCTGGGGAAGATCGTCGCGCGCGCCGACGCGTTCTGTCTCGACCGCTTCGCGTCCTCGAGCGACGCGGATCTCCCATCGGCCGACGTGGTCCGCGTGCTCTCGAAAATCGCCGGCGAACATGCCACGTTTGCAGCGCATGCGGGTTCGAACGCGTTGAAGCACGCACTCGGCCAATCGGGTTTCACGTATCGCGAGGTCGACGATCTGCTCGTCGGCGAATATGCGCCGCGCTGGCGCGCGCGCCGGCACGAGCCGCCGCTCGCGCTGCCTGTTGCGACGCGCCGCGCGATCGTGATCGGCGCGGGGCTGGCGGGCTGCGCGGTCGTCGAGCGTCTGGCCGCGCGCGGCTGGGAAGTCACGCTGATCGAGCGGCACGAGCGGATCGCGAGCGAAGCGTCGGGCAATCCGGCCGGTGTATTCCACCCGCTGATGACACGCGACGACAACGTCGCGAGCCGGCTCACGCGCGGCGGCTTCCTGCACGCGATCGCACGCTGGCGCGCACTCGAACGCGCGGGCCATGCATTCGCGCGCAGCACGCACGGGATGATCCATCTCGCGGAATCCGCTGACGACTTCGAACGGATGCGCGAGGCATTCGATGCGTTCGGTGCGCCGTCCGACTATGTCTCGCTGCTCGACGTCGAGGCCGCGCGCGCGCATCTGAACCTGCCGGTCGCGCAGGGCGGCCTGCTGTTTCCGCACGGCGGCGCCGTCTGGCCGGCCGGCCTTTGCGCGGCCCAATACGCGGCGGCCGGCGAGCGTGTGCGCTTGCTCGCGTCCACCCGCGTTGCACGACTCGAACGGCGGGGCGACGCGTGGCATGCACTCGACGATGCGGGCGGCACGCTGGCCGAAGCGCCCGTCGTCGTGCTGGCGAATGCCGGCGACGCCGCGCGTCTCGCCGGGCTGCAACATGTCGCGCTGCAACCGGTGCGCGGCCAGCTCACGTTGCTGCCGGCCGGCAGCACGGCACCGCTGCCGTGCCCGACGATCGGCGACGGTTACGCGGTGCCGCTCGACGACGGCACGCTGCTGATCGGCGCGACGTTCGAACCCGACGACGTCGATGCCGCGATGCGCGCGGCCGGCCACCTCGAAAATATCGAGCGCGTACGGCATCTGCTGCCGGGCCTGATCGGCGACCTGCCGGATCCCGACACACTGCGTGGCCGCGTTGCGTTCCGCTGGGTCGTCGGCGACCGCCTGCCGCTGCTCGGCCCGCTCGCGGACGAAGCGGGCGCCATCGCCAAGGCACGCGCGCTGATCGGTGCGCAGGCGCGCGACCTGCCACGCATGCCCGGACTCTACGGCGCATTCGGCTTCGGCTCGCGCGGCCTCGTATGGGCGGCACTCGGCGCCGAACTGATCGCCTCGCAACTCGAAGGCGAGCCTTGGCCGCTCGAACGCGAACTTGCCGATGCCGTCGACCCCGCACGCTTCCTGATCCGCGCGTTGCGCGCGCGCCGCGTCGGCCAGGCCGGCTGACCGCTCACCCGAGCCGCTCACAGTTTCCCGACTTTTTCGCGCAAGGTTATCCACTCGACGCTGTGGATAACCGCGCGAAATCCGCGCGCGCTTCGTGTGTAATCACAGTGGACGTAAACTGGGCAACTCGGCACAGCTTTGAAGAGGCCCGAAAGTTGCTCAACTCAAACCTCTGTGCACGAACAGTCTGTGCAACGGGTTATCGGCTCTGCAACGCCTTGATCTGTCGACGTAAACCGAAGTTATCCACAGAACTGTGCGTCCTTTGTTAACTTCTACTACGTATATATACAAGTAAACCTTTGAAACCAAAGACCTGCGGTGCCGCACAGCGCCGCGAGTCGATTCAATGGGTTCCAGACCGAAAAAGCTGTGGCACAATCGGTTTCCTTCGCGTTCATCCGGCCAGGCGCCGGACATGCTTCAATGGAACGGTCGGCACGATTTCGAATCTGAATCTTCGAGACTGCGCAGTCCGTTCACACACCAGGCCGACAATCCAGATCGGCAACCTGAACGACTTTCCGCCCTGTGGTGGAAAAGGCGGATCCCATGTCCCGCCGTCGTCGACACAACAATCACATTCGGGGCGATACCCAGCCGGCGCGTATCCATTTCTGACGCTTGACCCCGCGTCGCTGGCGGTTGCTTCCAAAGGAGAAGTCACCACGATGAAGTCGGCGTTCTCATTCCTGCCCAACTGGCCGCTTACGCCGGATGCCGTGTTCTGGGCCGGGCTCGCGTTGTTTGCGGCCGGCCTGTGTGGCGAGCTTTGCTATCGCGCATGGCGTCTGCCTCGCATCACCGGTTATGCGGTGATCGGTCTCATCGCCGGATCGTTCGGGTTCGGCGTGATCGATGCAAGCACCGACGAAACGTCCCGGTTGCTGATCGACGTCGCGCTCGGCCTCTTGCTGTTCGAGCTCGGCAGCCGTCTCGACCTGCGCTGGATCCGGCGCAATCCGTGGCTCGTCGCGTCGAGCCTCGCCGAAGCCACGCTGACGTTCGTGCTGGTGCTGTTCGTGATGCTCGGGCTCGGTGTGTCGGGGATGGTCGCGTTGGTGCTGTCGGCGATCGCGATCGCGACGTCGCCGTCGATGGTGATCCAGCTGAAGACCGAACTGCGCGCGGAAGGGCAGGTGTCGCAACGCCTCATCACGCTCACCGCGCTCAACAGCGTCTATGCGATCGTGCTGACCAAGCTGGTGACGGGCTGGCTCCACCAGGAAGCGTACGGCAACGTTTTCGCGACGATCCTGCAGCCGCTCTACCTGCTCATCGGTTCGTTCATCGTCGCGTATGTCGTTGCGCGTTCGTGCAACTACCTGTTCCGCCACATGACCGCGACGATGCGCGACGAGCATTCGTTCGTTGCGTTGTTCGGGCTCGTGATGCTCGCGATCGCCGTCGCCCAGGCGCTGAAGCTGTCGACGCTGCTTACGCTGCTGCTCGCCGGCATCATCGTGAAGAATCTCGAAGCACGTCCGCAACTGTGGCCCGAGCACTTCGGCACGGCCGGCTGGCTGCTGACGGTGGTCCTGTTCGTGCTCACGCTCACGTCGTTCACGTGGGGCGACATCGCGCTCGGCGGGCTGCTCGCGATCGTGCTGATCGTCACGCGGCTCGTCGCGAAGCTGGCCGGCGTCGTCGCGTTCGCGAAGCCGAGCGGCATCGGGATGAAGCAGGGCATCGCGCTCGGCATCGCGCTCACGCCGATGTCCGCGCTGTCATACCTGCTCGTCGACGACACCTACCAGCTCTATCCGAATTTCGACCCGCACCTGCGCGCGATCGTGATGTGCACGATCGTGATCCTGCAGCTCGTCAGCCCGTTCATCGTGTACCGCTGCCTGTCGGCGGTCGGTGAACGCAGCGACGGCAACTGATTCCGGAACCTGCCATGGCACTCGAAACCTTCGTCAATTCCGAGCCGTTTACGTTCGGCGTCGAACTGGAGATCCAGGTCGTCAACACGCACAACTACGACCTGACCAAAGCGGCCTCCGACCTGATGCGCCTGATCCAGGGCGAGACCTTCCCGGGCAACATCACGCCGGAAATCACCGAGAGCATGATCGAGCTGTCGACCGGCATCTGCCATTCGCACGAGCAGGCGGTGAGCGAGCTGCATGCGATCCGCGACGTGCTCGTGAAGGCGGCCGACCAGCTCAACGTCGGGCTGGCCGGCGGCGGCACGCATGCGTTCCAGCAATGGAGCGACCGGCAGATCTACGATGCGCCGCGCTTCCAGTACATCTCCGAGCTGTACGGCTATCTCGCGAAGCAGTTCACCGTGTTCGGCCAGCACGTGCACATCGGCTGCCCCGATCCCGACAGCGCGCTGTTCCTGCTGCACTCGATGTCGCGCTTCATTCCGCACTTCATCGCGCTGTCCGCGTCGTCGCCGTTCGTGCAGAACGTCGACACCGGCTTCCATTCGGCACGCCTGAATTCGGTGTTCGCGTTCCCGCTGTCGGGCCGCGCGCCGTTCGTGCTGACCTGGGACAGCTTCGAGGAGTACTTCACGAAGATGGTGAACACCGGCGTCGTCAACTCGATGAAGGACTTCTACTGGGACATCCGGCCGAAGCCCGGCTACGGGACGATCGAGGTGCGCGTGATGGACACGCCGCTGTCGGTCGACCGCGCGGCGGCGATCGCCTGCTACATCCAGACGCTCGCGCGCTACCTGCTGACCGACCGGCCGCTGAAGCTGTCCGAGGACGACTACCTCGTCTACACGTTCAACCGTTTCGAGGCGTGCCGCTTCGGGCTCGAGGGCACCTGCGTGAATCCTCAGACGGGCGAGCGCCGCACGATCGCCGAAGACATCCTCGACACGCTCGACCGGATCGCGCCGCATGCTGCCGCGCTCGGCTCGCGTGCGGCGCTCGACGAGATCGGCGCGCTCGCCAAGGCGCGCGTGAACGACGCATCGTGGTTGAGAACCGTTTTCAAACAGGAAAAATCGCTCAATGAGACGGTCCGCCAGCAGTGCTTACGGTGGCGCGAGTGAAAAAATGTTTTGCAGATTACGGGGTCGACCGAATCGCGATTCACTGAACGACCGGCGGCCGCGATTGCCGCCGAAATCGTTGCCGGTTGTCCTGAAAATCTGTGGATAACTGGATATTCCGCTGCAAAGTCAACGATCTGTGCACGGGATAACCCGGTGGATCATTGCGGTTGGCCCGATGGCCGATCCGAACAGGAAAATGCCCTCGTGCACCGTTCGGCGGGCGTTCGACATTGCAGGCACAACGAAAAATTTTGGTTATCCAGTGATTTTCCACAGAATGAAGGGGATAACTTAGCTGTGCGATTTTCCGCTCTCGCTTAGAATGTCGGCTTTGCGGACACCGGAACGACGCGTGTCTTACCGGTCGCCGCGAACGCGACCGCCGCGTGTGCCCTCGCGACGGCCGTGCTGACATACTCGCAAGAGCATGTCTGTTTTGAGATAGACATTCGATCTCCACACTACGGCCGCTCGGCAAACCGGGCGGCGGCAAAGCGAAAAGACTATGAGCGAAGGCGTTTACGGGAATCAGGCTTCGGGACGTGTGACCCACAGCCTGCTGCGGTTGAGTACGGCCATGCGAAGCCAGGCATGGGATTGGGCGGAAGGCGCAGGCCTCACGCCGACGCAGGGCGAGATTCTCGTGCTGCTGCTGCAGCGCAAGGGCCCGATGCGGCTCGGCGAGATCGCGCGCGAGACGCAGCTGACCGCGGCGACCACGAGCGATGCGGTGAGCACGCTCGAGACGAAGGGTCTCGTCGAGAAGCGCCGTGCGCTGGACGACGGCCGCGCACTGGCCGTGCGCCTGTCGGCCCGTGGCCGGACGGCCGCGAAGAAGGCGCTGCAATGGCCTGAATTCCTGACGAAAGCGGTCGGCAAGCTCGGCGCGGACGAGCAGGGCACACTGTATCGCGCGCTGCTGAAGACGCTGCGCGAACTGCAGGTGGCCGGTGCGACGCCGCCGCAGCGCATGTGCTTGACGTGCGCCCACTTCCAGCCGGGCAAGCTGTCGAAGAAGACCGTGCATCACTGCGCGGCGCTCGACATCTCGATGTCCGACAGCGATCTGCGTCTCGACTGCTCGGTGCAGGAAGAGGCCGACGCGGCGACGCAGAAGAAGACCTGGAAGATTTTCGCCGGCTGACGTCCGTCGATCGACCGGGAGGCCGATGATGAACGCTGAAGTCGTGGCGATCCGCCACGTGCATTACGAGGATCTCGGGAGCTTCGAGCAGGTGCTCGGCGAACGGGGCCGGCGGGTGCGCTACGTCGACGTCGGGTCGTCGCGGGTCGAGGTGCTCGACGTGCTCGAGCCGTCGCTACTCGTCGTGCTCGGCGGGCCGCTCAGCGTGTACGACGATGCGCAGTATCCGACGATCGCGCCGCTCGCGGCGCTCGTGCGCAAGCGCATCGACGCCGGGTTGCCGATCCTCGGGATCTGTCTTGGTTCGCAGTTCATCGCCCGGGCGCTCGGTGCGCGCGTCTATCCGGCCGCGCAGCACGAACTCGGCTGGACGCCGCTGACGCTCACCGATGCCGGTCGCGCGTCGCCGCTGCGTCATCTCGATGGTGCGGCGACGTCGATGCTGCATTGGCATGGCGACACGTTCGACCTGCCGGGCGGGGCGATTCATCTTGCCTCGACCCCGGCCTGCCGTCACCAGGCGTTCGCATGGGGCCAGCACGTGCTGGCGCTGCAATGCCATCCGGAAATCCGCACCGACCGATTCGAGCCGTGGCTGATTGCGAACGCCGGCGAAATCGCGGCGACGCCCGGGATCGACGCGCGCCAGTTGCGCGCCGATACCGCGCAGCACGGCCCCGCGCTCGAGGCGGCCGCGCGACGCATGTTCGCGGAGTGGCTCGACAGCGTCGGACTCTGACGCCGCCAGCGGCGCCGCCGTTCGCCGCGAAGGGATTGCTCGGCCCGCATTCGTTGCAGGCCGGCGCATCGCCGTATGCGTTGCCTTTTCTCCATTGCCGGCAACCGGCCGCCGGCCGGACCTGACCATCCGCTTACTGCCGGGTGCGCCATCTGCACGCTTGCCGCCTGCGTGCTACGCTCGTTCGCTCTTTCCTTTCCTGGCGAGCGGCCTCCATGACTGCGCTGTTTTCCCCGTTCACGCTGCGCGGCGTGACCCTTCCGAACCGGATCGTGATCTCCCCGATGTGCCAGTATTCGGCCGAACGCGGCGAGGCGACCGACTGGCACATGATTCACCTCGGCCATCTCGCGCTGTCGGGCGCGGGGCTGCTCTGCATCGAGGCGACCGCCGTGGAACCCGACGGGCGCATCACGCATGGCGACCTCGGCCTCTGGGACGACGTGACCGAAGCCGCGCTGAAGCCGGTGCTGGCCGCGATCCGCAAGCATTCGCCGGTCCGCATCGCGATGCAGTTGTCGCATGCGGGGCGCAAGGCGTCGAGCAACGTGCCGTGGCAGGGCGGTCAGCTCGTGTCGGTCGCCGACGGCGGCTGGTTGCCGCATGCGCCGTCGGCCGTGCCGCACAAGGATGGCGAGACGCCGCCGCTCGCACTCGATGCCGCGGGCCTGAACCGGATCCGCGAAGCGTTCGCGGCGTCGGCGAAGCGGGCCGCACGGCTCGGCATCGACGCGATCGAGGTGCACGCGGCCCACGGCTACCTGCTGCACCAGTTCCTGTCGCCGCTCGCGAACCGGCGCACCGACGAATACGGCGGCTCGCTCGAAAACCGCATGCGCTTTCCGCTCGAGATCTTCGAGATCGTGCGTGCGGCGTTTCCGGAAGACCGGCCGGTCGGCGTGCGCGTGTCCGCGACCGACTGGGTCGAAGGCGGCTGGGAGCTCGACGATACGATCGCGTTCGCGCACGAACTGAAGCGCCGCGGCTGCGACTGGATCGACGTGTCGTCCGGCGGCGTGTCGCCGCTGCAGAAGATTCCGCTGTCGCCCGGTTACCAGGTGCCGTTCGCGCAGGCGGTGAAGCGCGCGGTCGGCATGCCGACGATCGCCGTCGGCCTGATCAACGAGCCGGCGCATGCGAACCGGCTCATCGAGGCCGGCGATGCCGATTTCATAGCGATGGCACGTGCGATGCTGTACGACCCGCGCTGGCCGTGGCATGCGGCGGCCGAGCTCGGCGCGCAGGTGACGGCGCCGCCGCAATACTGGCGCTCGCAGCCGCGCGAGCACAAGGCGTTGTTCGGCGACATCGCATTCGGCCAGCGTTGAGCACCGCGCGCGCAATATTGCGCGTGATGTTGAACGAAGCAATCGTGAACGTGTAGGATGCGGGTGATTCGCCGCATGCCCCGACGCGGCACCAACCGGTGCCGCGTTTTCGTTTTGCGCGGCGCCAGGCCGTGACCGCGGCCGTCTTCCATTCAAGTCGTCTTCACAAGGATTCGTTCGATGAGTTCACGCAGGATCGCGGTGCGCCGCTCGGGAGTACACGGCAAAGGCGTGTTCGCCGTGGCGCCGATCAAGGCCGGCGAGCGCGTAGTGGAATACAAGGGCGAACGAATTTCATGGAAGGAGGCGCTGCGCCGCCACCCGCACGACCCGAGCGAACCGAACCATACGTTCTACTTCGCACTGGACGAGGGCGGGGTGATCGACGGCAAGATCGACGGCAACAGCGCGCGCTGGATCAACCACTCGTGCGCGCCGAACTGCGAAGCCGAGGAAGTCAAAGGCCGCGTGTACATCCATGCGCTGCGCGACATCGGGCCGGAAGAGGAACTGTTCTACGACTACGGCCTCGTGATCGACGCGAAGCTGACGAAGGCGCTCAAGCGCGAGTACGCGTGCCATTGCGGTGCGGCGTCGTGCCGCGGCACGCTGCTCGCGACGTCCGACGAGGGCGGGAAGAAGAAAAAGAAGAAGGACAAGAAGGACGCCAAGTCCGAGTCCCGGTCGAAAGACAAGAAAAGCAAGAAGTGACGCAGGCGGCGGCGCATCGTGCGCTGCCGCTGCCGTTTCTGCAGACGGCTGCCGCATCGTGCAGCCGTGCTTCCCGCCTTCCTCGTCCGGCGCGCGGCCCGCTCAGCGGCCGCCCGCCGCGAGTCCCTCGGTCTCTCAGTGCGTCGATGCGGCGGCCGGTGTTTCGCTGGCCGGCTGCTCGGTGCGCGCGACCAGCGGCACCCTCACCACGAAGCGCGAGCCGCCTTCGGATGCATCCTCGTACGACACGGTGCCGCCGTGCATCGCGATGATGTCGTGCACGATCGCGAGGCCGAGCCCGGCGCCCGTCTCGACACCGTTGCCGCTTTGCGCGTCGCCGCGGAAGAAGCGCTTGAACAGGTCGGCCTGCTGGTTGGCGGGCACGCCGGGGCCGTTGTCCTCGACGACGATCTCGGCGGCCGGCTGGCCGTCCTCGAGTGCGCCGCGCGCAACGTTCACGGTGATCCGTGCGCCGTCCGGCCGCGCGAGCGGGACGTACTTCAGCGCATTGTCGAGCAGGTTCGCGATCACCTCGCGCAACAGCACGGGGTTGCCGCGCACGAACAGCTTCTCGTCGTCACCCGGATCGTCGGTGCGCTGGAAGCCGAGGTCGACGTGCGACGCAAGGGCGCGCGGCACCCATTCGGCACCCGTCTCGAACGCCATCGCCGCGAGGTCGACGTCGACGAACCGCGCAGCCTGTTCGCCCGGCTCGGCACGGGCGAGCGACAGCAACTGGTTGGACAGCCGCACCGCACGGTCGGCGGCCGCGCGCAGTTCGCGCACCGCGGCGAAGGTCTGGTGCGGGTCGCGCGCCACGGCTGCCTGCTCCGCGTGCAGCTTCACGGCCGTGAGCGGCGTGCGCAACTGGTGTGCGGCATCGGCGATGAACTTGCGCTGCGCGTCGAGCGCGGTCTTCAGGCGACCGAGCAGCGCGTTCATCGCGCTCGTCAGCGGCCGGATTTCCAGCGGCACCTCGGTTTCGTCGACCGGTTCCAGCGACGTGTGGGTCTGCCGGTTCAGCGAATCGGCCAGGTGCGTGAGCGGGCCGAGCTGCTGGTTCACGACGCGCCACACGATGCCCCAGCCCGCGAGCAGCAGCAGCAGCAGCGGCATCATGATCGCGACGAGGAACTCGGCCGCGATCCGGTAGCGGTGCCGCACCGGCTGTGCAACCTCGACGACCATCGGCTTGCCGCCTTCGACGTCGTCGACGCGCACCTGCGCAACCCGCACCGCACGGTTGTCGTATTCGGCCTCGAACACGTACGCGTGATGCATGCGGCGCACGTTGATGCCCTGGAGCGGCAGCTTCGGATCGCCGGCGAGTTCCTGTTCGCCGTCGCTGATCCGGTAGATCAACGCTTCGGCGGGATCGGAGAACATCGCCTGCGCAAGCGGCGGCACCGTGAACGGCGCGTCGGGGCCGGCGATCTGGATCTGTTTGGAGATGGCGGTCGCGAGATCGGCGAGCGAGCGGTCGATCACGTGCTGCGTGTATTGCCACGCGAGCCAGTAGGCGATCAGGCCGCTCATCAGCGCGAGCATCGACAGCGGGGCGGCGAGGCGCCGAAGCAGCGAGCGGCGCAGGCTGGTGGTCACAGCCGGATCAGGAGACATTTCGACGGGCAAATGGATAAACGCCGCTCACGGGGAGCGGCGCGGTCGTGCGCCGGGCGGCGACGCGGAGCAGCGCGCACACGCGGGCGGCACGGGGCCGCCCGGCGTGCGGTGCCGCGCTCAGACGCTCGCCGTCTGGCGGATTTCCTGCAGCAGGTAGCCGAAGCCGCGCACCGTGACGATTTCGACACGGCACTGCTCGAGTTTCTTGCGCACGCGGTGGACGTAGACTTCGATCGCGGTGTCGCCGAGATCGCCGCCGAAGTGCGTGAGGTGATCCTGCAACTGGGCCTTGCTGACGACGCGGCCGTGACGCAGCAGCAGCATCTCGAGCACCGCGAATTCGCGCGGCGACAGTTCGAGCGGCTTGTCGTCGTTGAAGATGCGGCGATCGACGCCCGACAGGCGGACGCCACCGAGCGACACTTCCGGACGCGGCATGTCGCTGTGCGGGCCGCTGCGGCGCATCACCGCGCGGATGCGCGCTTCGAGCTCGGCCGGCTCGAACGGCTTGAGCATGTAGTCGTCGGCGCCGGAGTTCAGGCCCTGGATCCGGTCGTTCAGCTCGTCGCGTGCGGTCAGCACGATGACGGGCGTGTGGCGGTTGGTCTGGCGGAAGCGCGTGAGCAGTGTCATCCCGTCGATGCCCGGCAGGCCGAGGTCGAGGATCACGAGTTCGTGGCGGTTCTGTGCCAGCGCCTGTTCGGCAAAGATGCCGTCATGCACCATGTCGACGGTGAAGCCAGCCTGCTCGAGGCTGCTCTGGATACCGCGTGCGATGGGGCGGTCGTCTTCAATCAGAAGGAGTCGCATGAAGTTCGCTCAAGTACAATGGGTTGGCGGTTCAGGCACGCGGACAGCACGACGCCGTTTCCACAGGGGCGCCGCAACACCTGACATCAAGCATGGCGGCCAGCGAACGATTAAATCCAAACATGTCCGATATTTCGATCAACGACCTAGAAGCCGCGATCAATTTCTGGCGCGCCCGCTCGCCGTCGAGCGGCGACGAACTCAAACTCTGCGAAGAGGCCAGCGCGCTTTCCAAGCCGTATGCGCTGCTGATTGTACAGCGCGAAAGCGCGCTGCAACTGGAAGGTTTGGACCCCAAGGCACGGAAAGCCTACGAGGCTTACGTGCGCCTTAAGGATGGCTTGGAAAGCTGAAGGCTTCCGCTGACTACATCCTAGAAAACGTTCATCGAAATGAAAAGTTGACGCGCCGCGCATCGAAAGACGCGCGGCGGTAGAGGAATGCCTCAGGCGGCGGGTTGCGCGTGTGCGCCGGCACGGTCGATGAACAGTGCCAGTTCGATGTCGCGTTCGGTCAGGCCGTCGGCATCGTGGGTCGACAGCGTGACGTCGACACGGTTGTACACGTTGAACCATTCCGGATGGTGGTTCATTTCCTGCGCCTTGATCGCGACGCGCGTCATGAAGCCGAACGCTTCGTTGAAATCGGCGAAGCGCAGGCTGCGCTGGATCGCATCGCGGCCCGGGACGGCCGTCCAGAGCGGCAGGCCTTCGAGCCGGGTCTTGCGTTCTTCTGATGTGAGCTTGTGGATCATCTTGCACCTCTCGGTCGGTAACGGCGCCCGCGCGCGGCTGCGCCGCGCGGCGAAGCCGGCATCGGTCATTGTTTCATAGTTGTGGGACGGCCATCCGGGGACGGCCATCCGGCGACGGGTATCCGGGGAAGGCGATCGGGAGACCGCCCGCGGCGCGTCCCGGCGCCCTCGAACGTCACGCGTCGGCGTCGTCCGGCCAGCCTTCGCCCGTGCCGCGATGCAGCACGCGATCGGTATCGAGCACCGCGCCGGCCGCGAACTCGGGCAGCGCCGCCAGCCGATCGGCGAGCGCACGGCCGTCGACGTCGGCGAGCGCGAACAGCTGCGCGAAATCGTCGATCACGAAGTAAGTTTTCTGGAACGTGTCGATCCGGTACTTCGTGCGCATCACGCGCTCGAGGTTGAAGCCGAGCCGGTTCGGCGCCGCGCTTTCGAGGCTGTACAGGCTTTCGCCCTTGCTCGACACGATCCCGGCGCCATAGATGGACAGCCCGTTCGTGCCGCTCGGGTCGCGAATCAGCCCGAATTCCACCGTATACCAGTAGAGCCGTGCGAGGCGTGCCAGCGCCGCTTCATCGTCGGCGACCGCGAGCGCGGTGCGGCCGTACGCCTGCATGTAGTCGGCGAACACCGGGTCGATCAGCAGCGGCACGTGGCCGAACAGGTCGTGGAAGCAGTCGGGTTCCTGCAGGTAGTCGAGCTGGTCGGGGCGGCGCATCCACCAGGTGACGGGGAAGCGCCGGTTCGCGAGATGCTCGAAGAACACGCGATCGGGCACGAGGCCCGGCACCGCGACGATCTCCCAGCCCGTTGCCGGCTTCAACTGGCGGTTCACGTCGGCGAACGACGGCACGCGATCGGCCGGCAGGTCGATCTTCCCGAGCCCCGCGACGAACGCGTCGCATGCGCGCCCGCGCAGCAGCGCCGACTGGCGTGCATAGAGCTGCTTCCACACCGCGTGGTCGACCTGGCCGTAACGCGCGAGCGGCTGGTCGATGGTGAAATCGGCGCGGGTTTCGAGGCCCGCATCGAACTGCTCCTGCAGTTTCGCGGTGACGACGGTGGACATGATCTGACTCTGCACGTGGCGGTTGGGAACCATGCAAGTGTAGAGCGGGCTGCACGCGGAATGGGCGCATAGTTGGCGTTGATTCGCTTGTTGATGCGATAATCACGCACCAAATCACGAATCAATGCGGAGAATACTCATGCTGGAGCTCGACCACTTCGATCTCGCACTACTGGACGTGCTGCAGCGCTTCGGCCGCGCGACGCACCAGCAGCTCGGCGAGGAGGTGCCGCTGTCGCCGTCGCAAATTGGCCGGCGGCTGCAGCGGCTCGAGGCGGCCGGCGTGATCGAAGGCTATCGCGTGATGCTGCGCCCCGAAAAGCTCGGGCTCGGCGTCACCGCGTTCACGAGCCTCAAGCTCAAGCACCACGGTGATTCGATCATCGAGCAGTTCCAGCAGCAGATCGACGTGCTGCCCGAAGTGCTCGAATGCCATGCGGTGGTGGGTGATGCCGACTACCTGCTGAGGATCGTTGCGCCCGACCTGAACGCGCTGTCGCAGTTCGTGATGAAGAAGCTGATGCGCGTGCCGGGCGTCGACAGCGTGCGCTCGAACATCGTGCTGACGACCTTCAAGCGCAACGGCGCGTTGCCGCTCGCGCACCTGGCGCCCGGCGCCGCCTGACGCGGCAACCGCGCGGCGGCAGGGTTGACGGTGGCGCGGGTTGCGCCGCCTTGGGGCAGGGGCCGGATCAGGCCGCTTCGTGCGGCGTGTCGGCGTTCAGCAGGTCGACGTACGCAACTGCGACGAGATCGTCCTGCGACACGCCGAGCTTCGCGAACACGTCGTGCGCTTCGGCTTCGCCGCCGGCTTCGTCGTCGTCGGGGCCGAGCACGACTTCCAGTTCGATGAAATCGCCGAGGCCGTCGACCCGGTCGAGGTGGATGCGCGTGCGGCCCGCGAGGTACACGTGCCGTTCCTTCGTCACGATCCCGCGCGTGGTCAGCGCGGTGGCGAGCAGCGCATGCATCGCGTCGGGGTTCGTCACCGGGCTGCGCGTGTAGTACGACGCCTTCGGGCCGTCGCGGTCGTCGCGCTGGTAGAAGATCAGCTCGGCCGGCGTGCCGTCCTCGAAGCGGCGCAGCTTCAGCCGGCCGCGCGGCACGTCATAGAAGAAATCCTGCTGGCGATAGAACAGCGGCGCTTCGGTCGCGAGCCTGGCCGCCTGTTCGCGCAGCTGGTCGAATTCGCGGGCGCGGGCTTTGATCTCGATGTTGCGGGCCATGCGGGTCTCCTTCAATCGGGGTCTCGCGGTGTGCGAACGCACAATCTAGCAAAAAGCCCGCGAAGGTGGCGTGACGACCGGCGGGACGCGGCGACACGATGCGGCCGGGAGGTTCGGCTCCGGGATTTCCCCGTTCACGCACACGCGATGTCCCGCACGGTCGCCGGCTGCCGACCGGCGACGTACCACCCGTTGACGCCCGGTGCGCGGCCGGCCCCGCTGCTATCAGCAGCACTCATATCGCCCACTGCGCTTCGATCAGCCGCAGCGCCGCCGCGATCGCCGGTTCGTCGCGCCGCTCCGCGAGCGTCACGAACGTCAGTTCGGTGGGCACCGTCACGGGCTCGACGATCGTCAGCGCATGCGCGTGCGCTTCGGCCAGCGCGGTCGAGTCGCGCGCGAGCGTCAACCCGATCCCCGATTTGACGAGATCGAGCATCGACTGCTCCTGGTCGACCTCGGCCACCTTGAGCGGTTGCGCGCCGGCTTCGGCGAAGCGCCGTGACAGCAGCCGGTGGTGCGCGGACGCCGGCGGCGTCCAGATCCACGGCAGCGTGGCAAGCGCGCGCCAGTCGTGCGCGCGCTGCACGCGCTCCTTCCAGCCGGCCGGCGCGAGGACGCGGTACTGGAAATGCGTGAGCGTGACGGTGTGGAACAGGGCGCCGTCGAGCGGATCGTCCTCGCCCGGCCGGCCGATGTAGTAGCCGACATCGAGCGCCCGCGTGCGCACCTGTTCGATCACCCAGCCCGACATCCCGTGCCGCAGCGCCGTCTCGATCTGCGGATGGGTTTCGACGAGCGCGCGCAGGAAGCCGCCGAGCCGCAGGAAGCCCGGATCGAGGATCGTGCCAATCCGCAGCCGGCCGCGCACCTCGTGCCGCAGCGCAGCAGCGGCGCGCTGCACGTCGGCGGCCGCGACGAGCGCGCGTTCCGCATGCGGCAGCAGCGTCTGGCCGTCGCGCGTGAGCGCGAGGCCGCGCGACGTGCGCGTGAACAGCGTGACGCCGAGCGTTTCCTGCAGATGCTTGATCTGCAGGCTGACTGCGGGCTGCGTCAGGTGCAGCTGCACGGCGGCGCGCGTCAGGTTGCCTTCGCGCGCGACCGTCGCGAACGCGCGGAGCAGGGTGAGATCCATCGTCGTGATATGAGCGCAGCTTATAACGCAGTTCAGCATAACTCATTGGATCGGCGGCCGGCGGCCGGAGTACGCTTCATCGGTCGCGGCGCGGGGCCGCAAGCGCGGCTCGCGACGCACTATGCTGAAAATGACGCGCGGCTTTGCGCCGCGTGACAGGAGACAAACCGTGACTACCCAACGCACGCTAGAAGGCGAATTCGATTACGTGATCGTCGGCGCGGGCACCGCGGGCTGCGTGCTCGCGAACCGCCTGACCGAGGATCCCGACATCCACGTGCTGCTGCTCGAAGCGGGCGGCAAGGACGACTATCACTGGATCCACATCCCGGTCGGCTATCTGTATTGCATCGGCAACCCGCGCACCGACTGGCTGTACAAGACGCAACCCGAAGCCGCGCTCAACGGGCGGGCGCTGTCGTATCCGCGCGGCCGGGTGCTCGGCGGCTGCTCGTCGATCAACGGGATGATCTACATGCGCGGCCAGCGCGAGGATTACGACAGCTGGGCGCAGGAAACCGGCGACGCCGGCTGGTCGTGGGACAGCGTGCTGCCGATCTTCAAGCGCAGCGAGGATCACCATGCGGGCGCGAGCGACGCGCACGGCGCGGGCGGCTACTGGCGTGTCGAGAAGCAGCGGCTGCGCTGGGAGATCCTCGAATCGTTCGCGCAGGCCGCGCAGCAGACGGGCATCCCGGCAACCGACGATTTCAACCGCGGCGACAATTCCGGGGTCGGCTATTTCGAGGTGAACCAGAAGCGCGGCGTGCGCTGGAATACGTCGAAGGCGTTCCTGCGGCCCGCGATGGCGCGCCCGAACCTGACCGTGATCACCGGCGCGCAGGCGCAGCGCGTAATCTTCGACGGGCGGCGCGCGGTCGGCGTCGAATACCACGGTGGCGGCACGGATTACGTCGCGCGCGCGCGTTCGGAGGTGCTGCTGACGTCCGGCGCGGTGAATTCGCCGCAGTTGCTCGAACTGTCGGGTATCGGTGATGGCCGGCGGCTGCAGGCGCTCGGCATCGACGTCGTGCAGGATCTGCCGGGCGTCGGCGAAAACCTGCAGGATCACCTGCAATTGCGGATGGCGTTTCGCGTCGAAGGCGTGCGCACGCTCAACACGCTGTCCGCGCACTGGTGGGGCAAGCTGATGATCGGCGCCGAATATGCGTTGCTGCAGCGCGGGCCGATGTCGATGGCGCCGTCGCAGCTCGGCGCATTCGCAAAATCCGATCCCGACGATCCCGCGCTCACGCGCCCCGATCTCGAATACCACGTGCAGCCGCTGTCGCTCGAACGCTTCGGCGAGCCGCTGCACAGCTTCAACGCGTTTACGGCGTCCGTGTGCCATCTGCGGCCGACGTCGCGCGGCAGCGTGCATATTGCGAGCGCCGATCCGGGCGCACCACCCGCGATTGCGCCGAACTATCTGTCGACCGACCACGATCGCCACGTCGCCGTGAACGCGCTGCGGCTCACGCGCCGGATCGCGTCCGCGCCGGCGCTCGCGCGCTATCGGCCCGAGGAGATCCTGCCGGGCCTGCAGTATCGAAGCGAAGCCGAGCTGATCGAGGCGGCCGGCGCCGTCGGCACGACGATCTTCCATCCGGTCGGCACCTGCCGGATGGGGCGTGCCGACGATGCGCGCGCGGTGGTCGACAGCCGGCTGCGCGTACGCGGCATCGCCGGGCTGCGAATCGTCGATGCATCGGTGATGCCGTTCATTACATCGGGCAACACCAATTCGCCGACGCTGATGATCGCCGAGCGCGCGAGCGACATGATTCGTGCCGATCGCCGTGCGGCGCGCGAAGCGACGCCGGTGCGCACGGAGCAGGCGGTGACAGCCGCGTGACGGAACGCTGACACGCACGACAGCGGGCCGTCATGATGACGCCCGCTGATTCGCTATGCGAAACAAGCTGCTGTTGCAGCGGCGGCCGATGGTGCCAATGGCACCGAATAACGCCGGTTCGCCCGGCAAGATCCATGCAAGCCGTGCCGCCGCACGGCTTTTTTGTTGCGTGCGTGCCGGGCCGTGCGGGTGGTCAACGCACGATGATGCACGTGTCAAAAAAACGGCGTGAAAAACCGTGCACAGCCGCGTGCGACATGGCGGCCAGCCCTATAAGTGCAAATCCCGATGATTGCACTGCACCAACGGCGAGACAATGTGGCGCAGTGTAGAGACGCGTCGGCGCGGGAGACCACCCTCGAGGCGTAACACGGCGCCCGGGGCAGACCGCTCATCCGCTGACCTGTTTCGCGGACGCTTCTCGCGAATCTTCCCGGTGCTTCGCCTGACTTCGTACGGAAGGGAACATGATTCTCGGCGACACGATTCTGGAAACACGCGGACTGACCAAGGAATTCAGGGGTTTCACGGCCGTCAACGGCGTGAACCTGCGTGTGCGTCGCGGTGCGATCCATGCGCTGATCGGACCGAACGGCGCGGGCAAGACCACCTGCTTCAACCTCCTCACCAAATTCCTGACGCCGACGGCCGGCCAGATCGTCTTCAACGGCATCGACATCACCGACGAGCGGCCCGCGCAGGTCGCGCGGCGCGGCATCATCCGCTCGTTCCAGATCTCGGCCGTCTTCCCGCACCTGACCGCGCTGCAGAACGTGCGCATCGGGCTGCAGCGCGCGCTCGGCACCGAATTCCATTTCTGGCGCAGCGAACGCACGCTGAAGCGGCTCGACGACCGCGCGATGGACCTGCTCACGCAGGTGGGCCTCACCGATTTCGCGCAGGTGCCGACCGTCGAGCTCGCGTACGGCCGCAAGCGCGCGCTGGAGATCGCGACCACGCTCGCGATGGAGCCCGAACTGATGCTGCTCGACGAGCCCACGCAGGGGATGGGCCACGAGGACGTCGATCGCGTGACCGCGCTGATCAAGAAGGTCGCGAGCGGCCGCACGATCCTGATGGTCGAGCACAACATGAACGTGATCGCGGGCATCTCCGACACGATCACCGTCCTGCAACGCGGCGAGGTGCTGGCCGAAGGCTCGTATGCGGAAGTGTCGAAGAATCCGCTCGTCATCGAGGCCTACATGGGCAGCGCCGACGCGGCGCTCGCGGGGGCGCACGCATGAAGCACAGCGAACGGGAGGAACGCGAATTGAGCGGCGTCGAAAGCGGTACGCCCGCGCTGGAGATCACGGGCCTGGAGGCCTGGTACGGGGAATCCCACATATTGCACGGTGTCGACCTGACGGTGCATCGCGGTGAAGTCGTCACGCTGCTCGGCCGCAACGGCGCGGGCCGCACGACGACGTTGCGCGCGATCATGGGCCTCACGGGCCGCCGCAGCGGGTCGATCAAGGTCGCGGGCAACGAGACGATCGGCCTCGCGACGCACCGCATCGCGCATTACGGCATCGGCTACTGCCCGGAGGAGCGCGGGATCTTCTCGAGCCTGTCGTGCGAGGAGAACCTGATGCTGCCGCCGCTGATCGGGCCGCGCGAGCACGCGATGCCGATCGACGAGATCTACGCGATGTTCCCGAACCTCGCGTCGCGCCGGCAGAGCCAGGGCACGCGGCTGTCCGGCGGCGAGCAGCAGATGCTCGCGGTCGCGCGGATCCTGCGCACCGGCGCGAACCTGCTGCTGCTCGACGAGATCTCCGAAGGCCTCGCACCGGTGATCGTGCAGGCACTGGCGCGGATGATCGTCGCGCTGAAGGCGCGCGGCTACACGATCGTAATGGTCGAACAGAATTTCCGCTTCGCCGCGCCGCTCGCCGACCGGTTCTACGTGATGGAGCACGGCAGCATCGTCGAACATTTCCAGGCGGCCGAACTGGAAAGCAAGATGCCGACCCTGCACGACCTGCTCGGGGTATGACGCCGCCCCGTTTCCCTTGCCGCTAGCCGTGGCGGCCCTCGAACAACCACAACGCATCAGAACAACAGGAGACGTCAATGAAAATGAAGACCCTCGCACAGGCCTGTCTCGCACTCGCGACTGCCGCGTTCACCGCCGGCGCCGCGCAGGCCGCGGATACCGTGAAGATCGGCTTCATCACCGACATGTCGGGGCTTTACGCGGATATCGACGGGCAGGGCGGACTCGAGGCGATCCGCATGGCAGTGGCCGACTTCGGCGGCAAGGTGCTCGGCAAGCCGATCGAGGTCGTCTATGCCGATCACCAGAACAAGGCCGACATCGCCGCATCGAAGGCGCGCGAATGGATGGACCGCGGCGGGCTCGACCTGCTGGTCGGCGGCACGAACTCGGCCACCGCGCTGTCGATGAACCAGGTCGCGGCCGAGAAGAAGAAGGTCTACATCAACATCGGCGCGGGCGCCGACACGCTGACCAACGAGCAGTGCACGCCGTACACGGTCCACTACGCATACGACACGATGGCGCTCGCGAAGGGCACCGGCTCGGCGGTGGTGAAGCAGGGCGGCAAGTCGTGGTTCTTCCTGACGGCCGACTATGCGTTCGGCAAGGCGCTCGAGAAGAACACGTCCGACGTCGTGAAGGCGAACGGCGGCCAGGTACTCGGCGCGGTGCGTCACCCGCTGTCCGCGTCGGATTTCTCGTCGTTCCTGCTGCAGGCGCAATCGTCGAAGGCGCAGATCCTCGGCCTTGCAAACGCGGGCGGCGACACGATCAACTCGATCAAGGCCGCGAAGGAGTTCGGCATCACGAAGACGATGAAGCTCGCCGCGCTGCTGATGTTCATCGACGACGTGCACAGCCTCGGCCTCGAGACGACGCAGGGCCTGGTGCTGACCGACAGCTGGTACTGGAACCGTGACGCGGCGTCGCGCCAGTGGGCGCAGCGCTACTTCGGCAAGATGAAGAAGATGCCGTCGAGCCTGCAGGCGGCCGACTACTCGTCGGTGACGACCTACCTGAAGGCCGTCCAGGCCGCCGGCACGACCGATTCCGACAAGGTGATGGCCGAGCTGAAGAAGATCAAGATCAACGACTTCTACGCAAAGGGCTATATCCGCACGGACGGCAGCATGATCCACGACATGTACCTGATGGAAGTGAAGAAGCCGGCGGAATCGAAGGAGCCGTGGGATTACTACAAGGTGCTCGCGACGATTCCGGGCGAGCAGGCGTTCGGTACCAAGCAGGAGACGCGCTGCGCGTTGTGGAAGTAAGCAGGGCGTAGCGGCGCGCGCGGGCGCGCCGCTCGGTGGCGGCTGCAGCGATGTGCCCGCTGCGCCGCCCGCGTACGCGATGCATGAAGGTTGCGTACGCAACGAAACTCATTCTGACGGCTAAGTCGATGGAAATCTTTGGCATTCCGTTGCCGGCGATGCTGAGCCAGTTGCTGCTCGGGCTCGTCAACGGCTCGTTCTACGCGATCCTGAGCCTCGGGCTCGCGGTGATCTTCGGGCTGCTCAACGTGATCAACTTCGCGCACGGCGCGCTGTTCATGCTGGGCGCGATGCTCGCGTGGATGGGCCTGTCGTATTTCGCGTTGCCGTACTGGGCGATGCTCGTGATCGCGCCGCTGGTGGTCGGCGCGTTCGGGATCCTGATCGAACGCTCGATGCTGCGCTGGCTGTACAAGCTCGATCACCTGTACGGGTTGCTGCTCACGTTCGGGCTCACGCTGGTCGTCGAAGGCGTGTTCCGGTCGATCTACGGTTCGTCCGGCCAGCCGTATGACGTGCCGTCGCAGCTGTCCGGCGCCACCAACCTCGGCTTCATGTTCCTGCCGAACTACCGCGCGTGGGTCGTCGTCGCGTCGCTCGCGGTGTGTCTCGCGACATGGTTCGTGATCGAGAAGACGCGCTTGGGCGCGTACCTGCGCGCGGGCACCGAGAACCCGAAGCTCGTCGAGGCATTCGGCGTGAACGTGCCGATGATGATCACGCTCACCTACGGCTTCGGCGTCGCGCTCGCCGCGTTCGCGGGCGTGCTGGCCGCGCCGGTGATCCAGGTGTCGCCGCTGATGGGCCAGCCGATGATCATCACCGTGTTCGCGGTGGTCGTGATCGGCGGGATGGGCTCGATTCTCGGCTCGATCGTCACGGGCCTGCTGCTCGGCGTGATCGAGGGCTTCACGCGCGTGTTCTACCCCGAAGCGTCGGCCACGGTCGTGTTCGTGATCATGGCGATCGTGCTGCTGTTCCGCCCGGCGGGGCTCTTCGGCAAGGAAAAATGATGCAGAGAAAAGTGCTCTACGGCGTGCTGCTCGCCGCACTGCTCGCCGCGCCGTTCATCGGCGCGTATCCGGTGTTCGTGATGAAGGTGCTCACGTTCGCGCTGTTCGCGGCCGCGTTCAACCTGCTGATCGGCTATACGGGGCTGCTGTCGTTCGGCCATGCGATGTTCCTCGCGACCGCCGGCTATGCGACCGGTTATTCGATGCAGACGCTCGGTTTCACGCCGGAGCTCGGCGTGCTGGTCGGCACCGTTGCCGCGACGCTGCTCGGGCTCGTCGTCGGGCTGTTCGCGATCCGGCGGCAGGGCATCTACTTCGCGATGATCACGCTCGCGTTCGCGCAGATGGTCTACTTCATCTACCTGCAGGCGCCGTTCACGCACGGCGAGGACGGGCTGCAGGGCGTGCCGCGCGGCCACCTGTTCGGGCTGCTCGACCTGTCGAACGACGTCGCGCTGTACTACGTCGTGCTCGCGGTGGTGGTCGCCGCGTGTGCGTTCATCGTGCGAGTCGTGCATTCGCCGTTCGGCCAGGTGCTCGTCGCGATCAAGGAGAACGAGGCGCGCGCGATCTCGCTCGGCTACGACACCGACCGCTTCAAGTTGCTCGCGTTCATCCTGTCGGCGGGCATCGCGGGGCTGGCCGGCTCGCTGAAGGTGCTCGTGCTCGGCTTCGAGACGCTGTCGGACGCGTACTGGACGATGTCGGGCCTCGTCGTGCTGATGACGCTCGTCGGCGGGATGGGCACGCTGTTCGGGCCGCTGCTGGGCGCGGCGCTGATCGTCGCACTGGAAGACCGGCTCGGCGACATCGGCGAATGGCTCGCGTCGACGACGGGCGTCGCGTGGTTCCATTCGCTCGGCGAATCGGCGACGATCGTCACCGGGCTGATTTTCATCGCATGCGTGCTTGCATTCCGGCGCGGCATCGTCGGTGAAATGGTCGCGCGGATCAAGCCGCTCAGGGCGTCCTGAATGCGTGCGGTAGGCGTCACCGGGCGGTTGATGCGAAGCACCATCCGGCATGCTCCGGAAGGGCGTCGCAACGGGCTCGGGCCGGCGCCGTGCGGCAAGCTGGTGCCCCATTTTCGTGCGGCGATGCACCATAGGGGTAAATGCTAAGTTGTCGCACCGTGAAAGGTCCTTTAATCTTCGTCCTAGTTCTGATGCACCGCGAAACGAATTTGCAGGTGGAGAACGAGGAGACAATCGAGGCACAAAGTGCCCGGACCCCAAAGCGCTGTTGGACGGAATCCAACAGCGCTTTTTCATTTGCGTGCACGGATTTCCGCTGTTGGTGCATCGGCCTGCGCAGTGGCCGTATTCCGCGCTTGCGTTCGCACCGCGCTTCTTCCGCGCTCCGCCGCGTCCCTCCGTTTTCCGGTTTTCCGCTTTCCCACGATTCGTTCGCAGCCGATGCTCAGCCGTACGCTGGCCGTTCGGGCTAACCCGGTTGGCGTGCGCAAAACGCGTCCGTTACACTCAGCTTTCGCCGACCGAGCGGTCGGGAAAATCGGTCGGCAGTTCTCCTACAAGCAGAATGCAGAAGAGGGAGTACGGTTGGATGAGCAGCGCAGGACGATGGATCGGGGCAGGAAGGGCGGCGGGTGCCGTTCGTTCGTCGTGGGGTTGGGCTGCTGTCACCGCGGCCTTCCCGAGCCGTTCTACGGCCTGTAGGCGCGTTCCGGCGTCATCGCCGGTCGTTGCGTGCGCATCCGTATCGATATTCGCGTCCGCGTCCGCATTCGCATGAGCAACCGGCTTCCCGATCATGCGCCGCTCGCGGGCCTGGCCGCATCAGGCCGGATCGACATGCCTTTCCTTGATCGTTGCGCATGCATCGATTGCCCGCACGATTCCGCCTTTCTCCGCTTTCTTCATCCAGACGACACCGCTGTTGCGCATCGTGACGGTCGAACGACCGTTTCGACCGCGGGCCGGTGCGTCCGCGCGCGGTGCCGTCCGGGTGTCGTTGCGGGTGCGGCGTTTCACGGGAAAACGAGCGTAGGCGTGGCAAGGCGAGATAGTTAAATTATTAACTTGTTTGGGGAACCGGGAGCCGTCCGAGCGTCCCGTGGCTTTTTCGAGCAGCGTTTGGAGACAACGTAAATGAAGATGAATCGATGGATGGAGGCCGTGCTCGCCGCGGGCCTCGTGTGTGCGGCGGCAACGGCGTCGGCGCAGGTGAAGATCGGCGTGACGCTGTCGGCCACCGGGCCGGCCGCGTCGCTCGGGATTCCGGAAAAGAACACGATCGCGCTGCTGCCGAAGGAAATCGCCGGCAAGAGCGTGCAGTACATCGTGCTCGACGACGCATCCGACACGAGCCGCGCGGTGCAGAACGTGCGCAAGCTGATCGATGAAGATCACGTCGACGCGATCATCGGCTCGTCCGTCACCCCGAATTCGCTCGCGATGCTCGACCCCGTGTCGCAGGGCAAGACGCCGACGATCTCGCTCGCGGCGAGCGCCCAGATCATCTCCCCGATGGACGCGAAACGCGCATGGATGTTCAAGGTGCCGCAGAACGACCAGCTGATGGCCGATGCGATCGCCGGCTACATGGCGAAGCACGGCGTGAAGACGGTCGGCTTCATCGGCTTCGCCGATGCGTACGGCGACAGCTGGTACAAGACGTTCGACGCGGCGGCCGCGAAGAACGGCCTGAAGGTGGTGTCGAACGAGCGCTACAACCGCACCGACGCATCGGTGATGGGGCAGGTGCTGAAGCTGATGGGCTCGAATCCGGATGCGGTGCTGATCGCCGGCTCGGGCACGCCGGCGGCGCTGCCGGCGAAGACGCTGAAGGAGCGCGGCTACAAGGGCAAGGTGTACCAGACGCACGGCGTCGCGAACAACGACTTCCTGCGCGTGTGCGGCAAGGATTGCGAAGGCGAGATCCTGCCGGCCGGCCCCGTGCTCGTGACCGACCAGCTGCCCGATTCGAACCCGGTGAAGAAGCCGGCGCTCGGCTACAAGGCCGCTTACGAGAAGGCATACGGCGCGGGCTCGCTGGCGACGTTCGGCGGCCATGCGTGGGACGCGGGGCTGTTGCTGCAGCGTGCGATTCCGGAAGCACTGAAGAAGGGCCTGCCGGGCACCGAGGCGTTCCGCGAGGCGCTGCGCGCGTCGATCGAGAACGTGAAGGACCTGCCCGTGTCGCACGGCGTGATCAACATGACGCCGACCGACCACAACGGCTTCGACACGCGTGCGCGCGTGATGGTGCAGATCGTCGACGGCAAGTGGAAGCTGCAGGCCGAGTAAGCATCACGTGAAACCGGCATGCGCGGTGCGATTGGCGCCGTGCATGCCGTCGGCAGGGCGGCGGGCCTGACGGCCCCGCGACCGTGCCGTCTGGAACCGCCGGGGCCGCCTGCATGGCGCCCGATGCGTCGACCTTGCCGTCCGCGCCCCGGCCGTCCCGTCGTTCGTTTCTCCGCAGCATTCTCGATACACGAAACGTATGGATCTCTCGATTGCAGCGATCCTCGCGCAAGACGGCATCACGACCGGCGCCATATATGCATTGCTGTCGCTGGCGCTCGTGCTGGTGTTTTCCGTCACGCGGGTGATCTTCATTCCCCAGGGCGAATTCGTCGCCTACGGTGCGCTGACGCTTGCCGCGTTGCAGGCGCAGAAATTTCCCGCCACCTGCTGGCTGCTGTTCGTGATGGGCATCGCGTGCTTCCTGCTCGAAGTCGGCGGCCTGATCCGGCATCGCGAACGGCGCCATCAGCTCGGCCGCACGCTCGCGACACTCGGCAGCCGCTACGTCCTGCTGCCGCTCGCGGTGTTCGCGATCACGCGCAGCTTTGCCGCGCAGCCGCTGCCGATGCTTGCGCAGATCGCACTGACGCTCGCGATCGTCGTGCCGATGGGGCCGTTCGTCTACCGGCTCGTCTACCAGCCGATCGCGGAAGGCACGACGCTGCTGCTGCTGATCGTGTCGGTCGCCGTCCACTTCGCGATGGTCGGCCTCGGGCTCGTGATGTTCGGCGCGGAAGGCTCGCGCACCAACGGCTTCTCGGACGCGTCGCTGTCGATCGGCAGCATGACCGTGTCGGTGCAGAGCATCCTGGTCGTCGTGACGGCGCTCGTGCTGATCGGCGCGCTGTACGTGTACTTCGGCCGCACGATCGCCGGCAAGGCGCTGCGCGCGACGTCGGTGAACCGGCTCGGCGCGCGGCTCGTCGGCATCGGCACGACCGAGGCCGGGCGGCTCGCGTTCACGTTCGCGGCGGGGCTCGGCGTGCTGTCCGGGATTCTCGTCGGCCCGCTGACGACGATCTACTACGACTCGGGCTTCCTGATTGGCCTGAAGGGGTTCGTTGGCGCGATCATCGGCGGGCTCGTCAGCTATCCGCTCGCGGCCGCCGGCTCGCTGCTCGTCGGCGTGCTCGAATCGTATTCGTCGTTCTGGGCGAGCGCCTACAAGGAGGTGATCGTGTTCACGCTGATCATTCCGGTGCTGCTGTGGCGGAGCTTCGCCACGCCGCACACGGAAGAGGAAGAGGAGTGACACGATGAAGACGATGGTACGCAACAAGACCTTCTGGGTGTTTCTCGTGGTGCTGTTCGCGCTGCCGGTGCTGCCCGGCGCGCTGCAGGTGCCTGAATACTGGATCACGCTGCTGAACTACATTGGCCTCTACGCGATCGTCGCGATCGGGCTCGTGCTGCTCACGGGCGTCGGCGGAATGACGAGCTTCGGGCAGGCCGCGTTCGTCGGCATCGGCGCCTATGCGACCGCGCTCCTGACGACGCGCTACGGCGTGTCACCGTGGTTCGCGCTGATCGTCGGCGTCGTGCTGACGGCGCTCGTCGCGCTCGTGCTCGGCGCGGTCACGATGCGGCTGTCCGGCCACTTCCTGCCGCTCGGCACGATCGCGTGGGGCCTCGCGCTGTTCTACCTGTTCGGCAACCTCGAGCTGCTCGGCAAGTACGACGGGATCAACGGGATTCCGGCACTGAACCTGTTCGGTATCGAACTCGGGAGCGGCCGCAGCCTGTACTTCCTGATCTGGGCCGTCGTGCTGGCCGCGATCGTGTCGGTTCAGAACCTGCTGAACAGCCGCCCGGGCCGCGCGATCCGCGCGCTGCGCGGCGGCGGCGTGATGGCCGAGGCGATGGGCGTGAACACGGCTTGGATGCGCGTCGTGATCTTCGTCTATGCAGCCGTGCTCGCGGCCATCTCGGGCTTCCTTTACGCGCACCTGCAGCGTGCGGTGAACCCGACACCGTTCGGGCTGAACCACGGGATCGAGTTCCTGTTCATGGCCGTGGTGGGCGGCGTGTCGCACGTGTGGGGCGCCGTGCTCGGCGCGGCGATCCTCACCGTGCTGCAGGACTACCTGCAGACGCTGCTGCCGAAGCTGCTCGGTTCGGAAGGCAACTTCGAGATCATCGTGTTCGGCGTGCTGATGGTGCTGCTGCTGCAGTACGCGCGCCAGGGTGTGTGGCCGTTCGTCGCCAGGCTGTTCCCGCGCGGGCCGCGTGCCCATGTGCCCGAGCACGCCGATCCGTTGCCGCAACGCCCGAAGCCGACGGCCGGCGAACCGCTGCTCGTCGTCGACAACGCGCGCAAGCAGTTCGGCGGGCTCGTGGCGGTCAACGACGTCAGCTTCGACGTGAAAGCGGGGCAGATCATCGGGCTGATCGGCCCGAACGGCGCCGGCAAGTCGACCACGTTCAACCTCGTGACGGGCGTGCTGAAGCCGACGGGCGGCACGATCACGTTCCGCGGCGAGCGCATCGACGGGCTCACATCGCGCCAGATCGTCCGCCGCGGCATCGGCCGGACGTTCCAGCACGTGAAGCTGTTGCCGGCGATGACGGTGCTCGAGAACGTCGCGATCGGTGCGCACCTGCGCGGCCGTACGGGCGTGTGGCGCAGCGTCGCGCGGCTCAATGCCCACGAGGAAGCGCAACTGCTGGCCGAGGCCGCACAGCAGATCCGCCGCGTCGGACTCGAAAAGCACATGTACGACGAAGCGGGCAGCCTCGCGCTGGGCCAGCAGCGGATTCTCGAAATCGCGCGGGCGCTGTGCTGCGACCCGACGCTGCTGCTGCTCGACGAGCCGGCCGCCGGGCTGCGTTACCAGGAGAAGCAGCAACTCGCCGACCTGCTGCGGCGGCTGAAGGCGGAAGGCATGAGCGTGTTGCTCGTGGAGCACGACATGGATTTCGTGATGAATCTCACCGACCGGCTGGTGGTGATGGAATTCGGCACGCGGATCGCGGAAGGGCTGCCGCAGGACGTGCAGCAGGATCCGGCGGTGCTCGAAGCGTATCTGGGCGGGGTGGAGTGATGACGGACACGACGATGCCGATTCTCGACGTGCGCGGGCTGGCGGTCCGGTACGGGAAGGTGGAGGCGCTGCACGGCGCGGCGATCAAGGTCGGTGCAGGGCAGATTGTCAGCGTGATCGGGCCGAACGGAGCCGGCAAGTCGACGCTGCTGAACGCGATCATGGGCGCGCTGCCGGTGACCGGGCATGCGTCGGGCGCGGTCGTGTATCGCGGTCACGATGTCGGTGCATTGCCGGTCGAGCAGCGCGTCGCACGCGGGATGTGCCTCGTGCCGGAAAAGCGTGAGCTGTTCAGCACGATGACGGTTGAGGACAACCTCGTGCTGGGCGCGTATCGGCGCAAGCTGGCCGGTGAAGCGAACTTCCTCGACCAGCTCGATCACGTGTTCGCGCTGTTTCCGCGTTTGAAGGAGCGCCGCAAGCAGGCGGCCGGCACGCTGTCCGGTGGCGAGCGGCAGATGCTCGCGGTTGGCCGCGCGTTGATGGGCAAGCCAGACCTGCTGATGCTCGACGAGCCGAGCCTCGGGCTGGCGCCCCTGATCGTGAAGGAGATCTTTCATATCATCAGTGCGTTGCGCGGTACGGGCGTGGCGACGCTGCTGATCGAGCAGAACGCACGGGCGGCGCTGCAGATCTCCGACTACGGCTACGTGCTGGAGACTGGCGAGTTTGCGCTGGAAGGGCCGGCAGCCGACCTCGCACAGAATCCGCGTGTGATCGAAACGTACCTCGGGTTGGCTAAGAAAACGGCTTGATCGGTGGCACGGTTGGCGGGGAACGGGCGGCGTGTTTCACGTGAAACACGCCGTTTTTGTTTTGGGGTCGAGATCTGACTCCAAAGCGTCGGCGGTTAACAACCAGGGGATAAGTACCGGAGGAACAATCAAACGATCTGTGCAGTGGCGGCGGGTCGAGGTATCCACCACAGTGCAGATGGCGATCCGGTTTGTCGTTCGGAGTCGGTCGGTCGTTCCGCAAGCCGACCAGGTGCGGCGTCACAGGGGGATAAGTGTCGAGCGGACCGACGGAAATTCTGTGAGGAAGAGGGGCACAGGGTGTTTCGTCTGAGTGTTGGGCGGGACGCAGGCCTCGAACGCGTTATATGTTCCACGTGAAATTTCCCGACAGATGGATCTCTGCACAGGCGCAACGATGTGCGGCGGGCGGGCCGGAAGCTTCGCAGGCGTCGGCGCCGAACCACAGATTCATCGGTCCAACGTCGAAAAATCGTCGAAATGCACAGACCCTACCATTCGGACGGCATTCGGGTGAAAAGCGAACCCGCTATAATTCGCCCCATACATTTCTCTGATAGGTTCGTACGCAGCCCTGCGTGCGGAATCCACCATGCTTTTTCCCACAGAATTTGACGTCATCGTCGTCGGTGGCGGTCATGCCGGCACCGAAGCCGCGCTGGCGTCCGCCCGCATGGGCGCAAAGACACTGCTGCTGACCCACAACATCGAAACGCTTGGGCAGATGAGCTGCAATCCGTCGATCGGCGGCATTGGCAAGGGCCATCTGGTCAAGGAAGTCGATGCGCTGGGCGGCGCAATGGCGGCCGCAACGGACGAGAGCGGTATCCAGTTCCGGATCCTCAATTCGTCGAAGGGTCCCGCCGTGCGCGCGACGCGTGCGCAGGCCGACCGCATCCTGTACAAGGCCGCGATCCGCCACCGGCTCGAGAACCAGCCGAACCTCTGGCTGTTCCAGCAGGCCGTCGACGACCTGATGGTCGAAGGCGATCGTGTGGTGGGTGCCGTCACGCAAATCGGCATCCGCTTCCGCGCACGTGCGGTCGTGCTGACCGCCGGTACGTTCCTCGACGGCAAGATCCACGTCGGCCTGAACAACTACACGGGCGGTCGCGCGGGCGATCCGGCGGCCGTGTCGCTGTCGTCGCGCCTGAAGGAGCTGAAGCTGCCGCAGGGCCGCCTGAAGACCGGTACGCCGCCGCGTATCGACGGCCGCTCGATCGATTTCTCGCAGCTGACCGAACAGCCGGGCGATCTCGATCCGATCCCGGTCTTCTCGTTCCTGGGCCGTGCGGAGCAGCATCCGCAGCAGCTGCCGTGCTGGGTCACGCACACGAACGAGCGCACGCACGACATCATTCGTGGCGGTCTCGACCGTTCGCCTATGTATACAGGCGTGATCGAGGGCGTCGGGCCGCGCTATTGCCCGTCGATCGAGGACAAGATTCACCGGTTCGCATCGAAGGAATCGCACCAGATCTTCCTGGAACCGGAAGGGCTGACGACCAACGAGTTCTACCCGAACGGGATCTCGACGAGCCTGCCGTTCGACGTCCAGCTCGAGCTCGTGCACTCGATGCGCGGCCTCGAGAACGCGCACATCTTGCGCCCCGGCTACGCGATCGAGTACGACTACTTCGATCCGCGTGCGCTGAAGGCGTCGCTCGAGACGAAGGCGATCAACGGGCTGTTCTTTGCGGGCCAGATCAACGGGACAACCGGCTATGAAGAAGCGGCCGCGCAGGGTCTGCTGGCCGGCCTCAATGCGGGCCGCTACGTGCAGGAGAAAGATGCGTGGTGCCCGCGCCGTGACCAGGCCTACCTTGGCGTGCTGGTCGACGATCTCGTGACGCGTGGCGTGGCCGAGCCGTACCGGATGTTCACGAGCCGCGCCGAGTATCGCCTCAGCCTGCGTGAAGACAATGCCGACATGCGCCTGACCGAGATTGGCCGCGAACTGGGGCTCGTCGACGACGCGCGCTGGGACGCATTCAGCCGGAAGCGCGACGCTGTTTCACGTGAAACCGAACGCCTGAAGTCGACGTGGGTCACGCCGAAGACGTTGCCGGCGGAAGAGGCGACCGCGCTCCTCGGCAAGGCGATCGATCACGAATACAGCCTCGCCGAGCTGCTGCGCCGCCCGGGTATCAGCTACGACGGCGTGTGTGGACTGAAGGGCGGCGAGTGCGGCCCCGCAGAGCCGCTGGCCGACGATCCGGTGATGCTCGAGCAGATCAAGGAGCAGGTCGAGATCGGCATCAAGTATCAGGGCTATATCGAGCGCCAGGCCTCCGAGATCGAACGCAACGACGCGAACGAGAACACGCGCCTGCCGGACAGTATCGATTACCGCGAAGTCCGCGGCCTGTCGTTCGAGGTGAGCCAGAAGCTCAACGAGTTCCGGCCGGAGACGATCGGGCAGGCGTCGCGCATCTCGGGTGTCACGCCGGCAGCGATCTCGCTGCTGATGGTGCACCTGAAGCGCCGCGGCCTGGGTCGCCGTAATGGCACTGCCGCAGAGGCAACGGAGCAGGGGGACGGCGCCGTCCCGACGCAACAATGACGGCGCGTCGCGCGCCGGCGGTTAATCGGGACGTACTGGAACAGATGCTCGTCGAAGGCACGACGGCGCTCGAACTCACCCTGACGGATGCACAACGCGACCAGCTGCTCGACTATGTCGCGCTGCTCGGCAAGTGGAACGCGGTCTACAACCTGACCGCGATCCGCGACCCGAAGCAGGTGCTGATCCAGCACATCCTCGATTCGCTCTCCATCGTCACACATCTGCGTGGCCGTGCATCAGCCCGCGTGCTCGACGTGGGCTCGGGCGGCGGGTTGCCCGGTATCGTGCTGGCAATCGTCGAGCCGGACTGGCAGATCACGCTGAACGATATCGTGCAGAAGAAGTCTGCATTCCAGACTCAGATGCGTGCGGAGCTGAAGCTCGCGAACCTGTCGGTGGTCACCGGTCGGGTCGAATCGCTGCAACCGGGTGTCGAAGTGCCGGAAAAATTCGACATGATCGTATCCCGCGCTTTCGCGGATCTATCCGACTTCGTTAAACTTGCTCGACATCTGGTCGCGCCCGGCGGATCGATCTGGGCGATGAAGGGCGTCCATCCGGACGACGAGATTGCGCGATTGCCGGAAGGCAGCCGCGTGAAGCAGACGATACGGCTGGCGGTGCCGATGCTCGATGCCGAACGGCATCTGATCGAAGTGGCCGTCGACGAGGCGAATTGAAGGGCAGGCGCGCAGTAGCGCGCCGTTTGTTTGAAGGTAAAGGGAACACACCAACGATGGCAAAGATCTTCTGCGTTGCGAACCAGAAGGGGGGCGTCGGCAAGACGACGACATCGGTCAATCTCGCCGCAAGCCTTGCAGCGCAGGAGCAACGAGTCCTGCTGATCGATCTCGACCCGCAGGGTAACGCGACGATGGGCAGCGGGATCGACAAGGCTGCTTGCGAAGCGACCGTGTACGAGGTGCTGGTCGACGGCGTGTCGGTGACCGACGCGCGCATCCGTCCCGACGGTGTCACTTACGACGTGCTGCCCGCGAATCGCGAGCTGTCCGGTGCCGAGATCGAACTGATCAGCATCGACAACCGCGAGCGCCGACTGAAGGCTGCGCTCGAGCGCGTGTCCGACGACTACGACTTCGTGCTGATCGACTGTCCGCCGACGCTGTCGCTGCTGACGCTGAACGGGCTATGCGCGGCGCACGGCGTCGTGATTCCGATGCAGTGCGAGTACTTCGCACTGGAGGGGTTGTCGGACCTCGTCAACACGATCAAGCAGGTTCACGCGAACATGAATCGCGACCTGAAGATCATCGGCTTGCTGCGCGTGATGTTCGATCCGCGCATCACGCTGCAGCAGCAAGTCTCCGATCAACTGAAAGCGCACTTCGGCGACAAGGTGTTCGACGCGGTGATTCCGCGCAACGTGCGTTTGGCGGAAGCGCCGAGTTACGGGTTGCCGGGCGTCGTGTTCGATCGCAGCTCGCGCGGCGCGCAGGCGTATATCCAGTTCGGTGCCGAGATGATCGAGCGCGTGCGTGCGTTCGAGGTGTCGTGATACGGACATGAGCGAAGCGAGGAAGAAAGACATGAACGCGGTACCAAAGAAGAAGGGCTTGGGACGTGGCCTCGAAGCGCTGCTCGGCGGCAGTGCCGATATCACCGAAGCGGTGAAGATCGAAGGGGCACCGAACACGCTCGCGCTCGGCAAGCTGCAGGCCGGCAAGTACCAGCCGCGCACGCGGATGGACGAAGGCAGCCTGCAGGAGCTCGCGGCAAGCATTCGCGCACAGGGCGTGATGCAGCCGATCCTGGTACGGCCCATTTCATCAGACAAATACGAGATCATCGCCGGCGAGCGCCGTTTCCGCGCGGCGCGCCTGGCGGGCCTCGATGAAGTGCCGGTGCTCGTGAAGGACGTATCGGATCAGGCCGCCGCGGCGATGGCGCTGATCGAGAACATCCAGCGCGAGGATCTGAACCCGCTTGAAGAAGCGCACGGTATCCAGCGCCTGCTCGACGAGTTCGGTTTCACGCACGAACAGGCGGCCGAATCGGTCGGCCGTTCGCGCAGCGCGGTATCGAACCTGCTGCGTCTGCTGAACCTGGCTTCGCCGGTACAGACGATGCTGCTGGCCGGTGATCTCGACATGGGGCATGCGCGCGCGCTGCTCGCCGTCGATGCGGCCACGCAGATCACGCTTGCCCATCAGGTCGTCAACAAGCGCATGTCGGTGCGTGAGACCGAGAAGCTCGTCGCGCACACGACGAAGGAAGTGCCGGCCGTGAAGGCGCGTGCGAAGGACGATGGCGGTCGCGATACGCGCCGTCTCGAGGAGGAGTTGTCCGACCTGCTCGCGTCGACGGTGAAGATCAAGCTCGGCCGCCGCGGGCGAGGGCAGGTGACGATCGACTTCGGCAACCTCGACGCACTCGAAGGCATTCTCGTGCGACTGCGCGGCAACGTCGCAACCGAAGAGTAAAGGGCGGCGCATGGCGGAGACGGGCGCACCGGCGCCGCGCCGGTGGTTGGGGTGGCTTGCGCAGGAGCCCGTGCTATCGGTGCTTGTGCTTGGGCTGATTGTGCTGCAATGGGTGCGTCCGCAACCATTTTCCGTATTGGCCGATCGTGTCGATTGGCAGACGGTCGCGACGCTCGCGGGCCTGCTGATGCTGACCAAGGCGCTCGAGTTGTCCGGCTGCCTGATGTGGCTCGCACACCGCATCGTGCATCACGTGCACTCCGAACGCGGGCTCGCGATGCTGCTCGTTGGGTTCGCCGCGCTGCTGTCGATGTGGCTCACCAACGATGTCGCGCTGTTCGTCGTCGTGCCGCTGATGGTGTCGCTGCGTGCGCTGACGCCACTGCCGTTCCGGCGGCTCGTGATCGTCGTCGCGCTGGCCGTCAACGCGGGGTCCGTCGCGACGCCGCTCGGCAATCCCCAGAATCTTTTCCTGTGGCAATTGAGCGGCGTGTCGTTCGGCCGTTTCGTGGTCACGCTCGGGCCGCTCGCGATCGCGCTGATGGCGCTGCTGCTCGTGCTGACCGCGTGCGCGTTTCGCGCGAAACCGCTCGACCTGTCCGGCGACGTCGTCGCCATTCCCGTACAACGCATGCACGCGCTGATCGCGGCGGTGCTGTTCGCGGCCTTCGTGCTGCTCGCCGATGCGCACCATCCGCTGCCGGGCCTGCTTGCCGTCGCGATCGTGCTGCTCGTCGTCAAACGTCACGCAGTCCTGAAGATCGACTGGCTGCTGCTGCTGATCTTCGTGCTGATGTTCGTCGTGCTGCGCAGCGCGGCTGTGCTGCCCGTCGTCCATGACGCGATTGCGCACGCGAATCTCGATTCACCGCTGCGCATCTTTGCGGCCGGTGCGGTGCTGTCGCAGGGCATCAGCAACGTGCCGGCCGCGATCCTGCTGTCGGAGTTCACGCATGACTGGCGTGCGCTCGCGTTCGGCGTATCGGTCGGCGGATTCGGTTTCGCGATCGGCTCGCTGGCGAACCTGATCGCGGTGCGTCTCGCGAAGGAGCCGCGCATGTGGCTGCCGTTCCACCTGGTTTCGATTCCGTTCGCGCTCGCCAGCGCGGCACTCGGCGCGTGGCTGCTCGTTCACGGCTGAACGATGCGGATGCGTGTGGCACAGGCGTGCCATTCGGGTGGCGGGGAGGGCGCACAGCATTCGCGCTGGTGCGGGGCTGTTGATAAGTGCCGCAATCCACAGTCGATCGACTGTGGTGGCATGACAACTGATTGGATAATTCGCTGCATCGGCGTCGGTCCGGATTTCATGCATCCGGCGCGGTCGGGTGACCACAGTGTTTCGCCTGCTTGGGGTTGGGTGCTGGGCTCGAGCCCGGGGCCGCGTCACAGCATGGATCCTGGGTGGTGATCGTGCCGCCCCGCCGGCGCCCGCGCCGGGCATCGTTTCCTCGACATTCCCTCGTCGCCGGACTTTTTCGAGCAAGAAATACCGGTGCAAAAAAGCGACCTTACAACTGTCATCGTACGTCGTCGAATCGCCCGTTTTTTCACATGATGAGGCGTCGTTTTACGCAGGTTTTTGTCGCGTCTAAAGCCTTGAATCACTTGCAACTATCGCTTACAATCGCCCGGATTTGTTAGCTAGGCACCCCTGAAAGCTTTCAGAAAGCTTGGGGCCGGGTTCAAGGATTTTGCGGAAGATTGCGATGGCGGGTCAGGCGCCGGACGACAGGCACGATGATCAGCGCACGCAACGCACCGCTTCAGCGGCTGGCGAGCGGCGCGAATTCGATGATGACTGGGATGCCGAGCAGCAAGATAACAACATCGTTCCGCTCACACGGGTAGAAGCCGAAAAGCTGTTCGGCCCGAACGTGAGCAAGCCCTCGCGCGTGACCCCTTATAAGGTGGTACTCGCGCAAGTGGTTCTGTCCCTGGTTGCAACGCTGGCGTGGTGGCTGTTTTCAAAGTCGCCGGGTGCCGCTGCGCAATCCGCGTTTCTGGGCGGAGCGATTGGCTGGGTGCCCAGTGCGGTTTTCGTGGCACGACTGAAGGCAGGTGGCTCGGCCACCGTGATGAGCTGGGTGATGGGCGAAGCCCTGAAGCTCGCTCTGACGATCGGGATGTTCACTGCAGTGGCGTTCGGCTGGTCCGGCGTGCACTGGGTGCCGTTCCTCGTCACGTACCTCGTCGTGCTGAAGACGTACTGGATCGCGCTGGCCTGGCGGTAAGGAACAAGCAGCGTGCGGTTTCGACAACGAACCGCACCAGCCCGTTCCCGCAATAGCGTGTTGCGGAACGGGCAAAACGATTTTCGACAATTTGGGTGGCATTAACGATATGGCAGCTAGCGAAGGCACGCGCGGTCCGGATCCGTCCGAGTACATTGCGCACCACTTGCAGAATTTCTCCACCTCGCATCAGACGTCGATTTTCGACATCCACGTCTGGAATCTCGACACGCTGTTCTGGTCGATCGTTTGCGGCATCGTGACGATCCTCCTGCTGCGTCTGGCTGCCCGCAAGGCGACGTCGGGCGTGCCGGGCCGTTTCCAGTGCGCGATCGAGATGCTCGTCGAGATGGTCGAAGACCAATCGAAGGCCATCGTTCACGGCAATCGTACCTTCATCGCTCCGCTCGCACTCACGGTGTTCGTGTGGGTCGCGCTGATGAACTCCCTCGACTTCCTCCCCGTCGACCTGCCGGGCCGCGTGATCGGCCTGCTCGGTCTGTCGGACGTGATTTCCCACCATCGCATCGTCCCGACGGCCGACCTGAACGGCACGCTCGGCATCGCGCTCGGCGTGTTCGTCCTGATGATCTACTACAGCATCAAGATCAAGGGCGCGGGCGGCTTTGTGCATGAGCTGCTGTCGGCACCGTTTGGCGCCCACCCGCTGCTGTGGATCCCGAACCTCGCGCTCAACATCGTCGAATATCTCGCGAAGACCGTCTCTCTCGGTATGCGGTTGTTCGGCAACATGTACGCGGGTGAGCTGTTGTTCCTGTTGATCGCCCTGCTCGGCAGCATGTGGAGCTTCGGTGGCGACGCAACGTTCCTCGGCTTCGTTGGTCATGTGATCGCGGGTAGCGTCTGGGCAATCTTCCACATTCTGATTGTTCTGTTGCAGGCATTCATTTTCATGATGCTGACGCTGGTGTATCTCGGCCAGGCGCACGACAAGCACTAAGCGCGGCGTGCAAGAAAGAGTTTCCGTTTTAGTTTTTTAAATCTCAGTTCCAAGTCTTTTCACAAAGGAGTGATCATGCAAGCTTACATCGCCAACATCCAGGGTCTGACCGCCATCGGTATCGGCATCATCATCGGCCTGGGTGCAATCGGCGCCTGTATCGGTATCGCGCTGATGGGTGGTAAGTACATCGAAGCCTGCGCACGTCAGCCGGAACTCATCAACCCGCTGCAAACGAAGATGTTCCTGCTGGCTGGTCTGATCGACGCGGCATTCCTGATCGGCGTGGGTGTTGCAATGCTGTTCGCGTTCGCGAACCCGCTCCTGTCGAAGCTCGTCGCAGGCTAAGGTTCCACGGAAATTTGCGTCCGGCGTGAGCCGGCGCAGGGCGGAACGGAGACTTGGGGCGCTGATCGAATGCAACTCGATGAGCGCCTTACCGTTTCATTTTTCCGGAATAGCAGATAAGGAAACACCGTGAATCTCAACGCAACTCTGTTTGCGCAAATGGTCGTGTTCCTGGTCCTCGCGTGGTTCACGATGAAATTCGTGTGGCCGCCGTTGATCAACGCCCTCGACGAACGTTCGAAGAAGATCGCCGACGGCCTCGCCGCCGCCGAGAAGGGCAAGGCAGAACTCGACGCAGCGCACAAGCGCGTGGACCAGGAACTCGCGCAGGCCCGCAATGACGGCCAGCAACGCATCGCCGACGCTGAAAAGCGTGCCCAGGCGGTCGCCGAGGAAATCAAGGCCAACGCCCAGGCTGAAGCCGCCCGCATCATCGCCCAGGCGAAGGCGGAAGCAGAACAGCAAATCGTGAAGGCGCGCGAAGCGCTGCGTGGCGAAGTCGCTACGCTGGCCGTGAAGGGCGCCGAGCAGATCCTGAAGCGCGAAGTCGATCAAACGGCCCACGCCCAACTGCTGAATCAACTGAAAGCCGAGCTCTGATCATGGCCGAACTTGCAACCATCGCCCGCCCTTACGCAGAAGCGCTGTTCCGCGTGGCCGAGGGCGGTGACATCGCCGCCTGGTCCACGCTCGTGCAAGAGCTGGCCCAGGTTGCGCGTCTGCCGGAAGTCCTGTCGGTCGCGTCGAGCCCGAAGGTGACGCGCACGCAAGTAGCCGAGTTGCTGCTTGCTGCGGTGAAGTCGCCGCTCGGAGCTGGCGCCGAAGCGAAGAACTTCGTGCAGATGCTGGTCGACAATCATCGCATCGCGCTGCTGCCGGAAATCGCCGAGCAGTTCGAGGCGCTCAAGAACGAACGTGAAGGTGCAGCCGACGCCGAGATCGTGAGCGCGTTCCCGCTGAACGGCACGGATCTCGAGAGTCTCGTCTCGGGCCTCGAACGCAAGTTCAAGCGCAAGCTGAAACCGACGGTCGCAGTCGATTCGTCGCTGATTGGCGGCGTGCGCGTGACGGTCGGCGACGAAGTGCTCGACACCTCGGTTCGCGCGCGCCTCGCATCGATGCAGGCTGCGTTGACCGCCTGAGCGCCACGCCGGCACGCAACAGAATTGACTATCAGGAGCGAATAATGCAACTCAATCCCTCTGAGATCAGCGAGCTGATCAAGAGCCGGATCCAGGGCCTTGAAGCGAGCGCAGACGTTCGCAACCAGGGCACCGTGATCTCCGTGACCGACGGTATCGTGCGTATCCACGGCCTGTCGGACGTGATGCAGGGCGAAATGCTCGAGTTTCCGGGCAACACATTCGGCCTCGCGCTGAACCTCGAGCGCGACTCGGTCGGCGCGGTGATTCTCGGCGAATACGAACACATCTCGGAAGGCGACATCGTCAAGACGACGGGTCGCATTCTCGAAGTCCCGGTTGGTCCGGAACTCGTCGGCCGTGTGGTCGATGCGCTCGGCAACCCGATCGACGGCAAGGGCCCGGTCAACGCCAAGCTGACCGACGCGATCGAAAAGATCGCCCCGGGCGTGATCTGGCGTAAGTCGGTGTCGCAGCCGGTGCAGACGGGCATCAAGTCGATCGACGCAATGGTGCCGATCGGCCGTGGCCAGCGTGAGCTGATCATCGGCGACCGTCAGTGCGGCAAGACCGCGGTGGCGCTCGACGCGATCATCAACCAGAAGGGCAAGGACCTGATCTGTATCTACGTCGCGATCGGCCAGAAGGCTTCGTCGATCATGAACGTGGTTCGCAAGCTCGAAGAAACGGGCGCGATGGAATACACGATCGTCGTCGCCGCTTCGGCTTCGGATTCGGCAGCGATGCAGTACCTCGCACCGTACGCCGGCTGCACGATGGGCGAATACTTCCGCGACCGCGGCCAAGATGCGCTGATCATTTATGACGACTTGACCAAGCAAGCCTGGGCATACCGTCAGATCTCGCTGCTGCTGCGCCGCCCGCCGGGCCGTGAAGCTTACCCGGGTGACGTGTTCTATCTCCACTCGCGTCTGCTCGAGCGTGCTGCTCGCGTGTCGGAAGAGTACGTCGAGAAGTTCACCAACGGCGAAGTGAAGGGCAAGAGCGGTTCGCTGACGGCACTGCCGGTCATCGAAACGCAGGCTGGCGACGTGACCGCGTTCGTTCCGACGAACGTGATCTCGATTACCGACGGCCAGATCTTCCTGGAAACCGACCTGTTCAACGCAGGCATCCGCCCGGCAATCAACGCCGGCGTGTCGGTGTCGCGAGTCGGTGGCGCCGCTCAGACGAAGGTCGTGAAGAAGCTGTCGGGCGGTATCCGTACCGACCTCGCGCAGTATCGTGAACTGGCGGCATTCGCCCAGTTCGCATCGGACCTCGACGAAGCGACCCGCAAGCAGCTCGAGCGCGGCCGCCGCGTGACGGAACTGCTGAAGCAGCCGCAGTACCAGCCGCTGCAGGTCTGGGAACTGGCCGTGTCGCTGTACGCCGCAAACAACGGCTACCTCGACGATCTCGACGTCAAGCAAGTGCTGTCGTTCGAGAAGGGCCTGCGCGAAAACCTGAAGACCAGCCACGCTGACCTCATCAAGCGCATCGAAGACACCAAGGATCTCTCGAAGGACGACGAAGGCGCACTGCGCTCGGCGATCGAATCCTTCAAGAAGTCCGGTGCCTATTGATCCGCGAGTGACACACTGAGGCCGCGCGGGTGCTGATGCGCCCGCGCCGCTTCGGTCAAGGAGCAAGCTATGGCTGGAATGAAGGAAATTCGCGGCAAGATCAAGAGCGTGCAGAACACGCGCAAGATCACGAAGGCGATGGAGATGGTGGCCGCATCGAAGATGCGCCGCGCGCAGGAACGCATGCGCGCCGCTCGTCCGTATGCGGACAAGGTCCGTGCCATCGCCGCGCACATGAGCCGCGCGAACCCGGAGTACCGCCACCCGTTCATGGTGGCGAACGAAGGCGCGACGACGGCCGGCATCATCCTTGTCACGACGGACAAGGGGCTGTGCGGTGGTCTGAACACCAACGTGCTGCGTGCGACGGTGCAGAAGTTCAAGGAGCTGGAAGAGAAGGGCCAGAAGGTCGAAGCCACCGCGATCGGTAGCAAGGGCCTCGGGTTCCTGAACCGCTTCGGCGCGAAGGTGATGTCGCAGGTCGTGCACCTCGGCGACACCCCGCATCTGGACAAGCTGATCGGCGCCGTGAAGACGCAGCTCGATCTGTACTCGGAAGGCAAGCTGTCGGCGGTTTATATCGCTTACACGCGCTTCGTCAACACGATGAAGCAGGAAGCCGTGATCGAGCAGTTGCTGCCGCTGTCGTCGGAACACTTCGAAGCCGATGACGGTACGCCGGCGACGTCGTGGGACTACATCTACGAGCCGGACGCGCAGGCAGTCGTCGACGAACTGCTCGTGCGTTACGTCGAGGCGCTGGTGTACCAGGCCGTCGCGGAAAACATGGCGTCCGAGCAATCGGCGCGCATGGTCGCGATGAAGGCCGCGTCCGACAACGCGAAGACGGTGATCAGCGAACTGCAGCTCGTATACAACAAGAGCCGTCAGGCCGCGATCACGAAAGAACTGTCGGAGATCGTCGGCGGCGCAGCCGCTGTTTAAGCGCGCGCCCGGGACGACAACTGCGCCTTTGCGCGAGTAAAGAATCAGGTATTTAAAGGAAAAGCGATGAGTACTGCTGCTTTGGTAGAAGGCAAGATCGTACAGTGCATCGGCGCCGTTATCGACGTGGAATTCCCGCGCGACAGCATGCCGAAGATCTACGACGCGCTCATTCTCGATGGCTCGGAACTGACCCTCGAAGTCCAGCAGCAGCTGGGCGACGGCGTTGTCCGTACCATCTGTCTGGGTGCATCCGACGGCCTGCGCCGCGGCCTGACCGTGAAGAACACGGCAAAGCCGATCTCGGTGCCGGTCGGCAAGCCGACCCTCGGCCGAATCATGGACGTGCTCGGCCGTCCGATCGACGAAGCTGGCCCGATCGAAAGCGAAACGACGCGTTCGATCCACCAGAAGGCTCCGGCGTTCGACGAACTGTCGCCGTCGACCGAACTGCTCGAAACGGGTATCAAGGTTATCGACCTGATCTGCCCGTTCGCAAAGGGCGGCAAGGTTGGCCTGTTCGGCGGTGCTGGCGTGGGCAAGACCGTCAACATGATGGAGCTCATCAACAACATCGCGAAGGAACACGGTGGTTACTCCGTGTTCGCGGGCGTGGGCGAGCGTACCCGTGAAGGGAACGACTTCTACCACGAAATGAAGGACTCGAACGTTCTCGACAAGGTCGCGCTGGTGTACGGCCAGATGAACGAGCCGCCGGGCAACCGTCTGCGCGTCGCGCTGACCGGCCTGACGATGGCCGAGCACTTCCGTGACGAAGGCCTCGACGTGCTGTTCTTCGTCGACAACATCTACCGTTTCACGCTGGCCGGTACCGAAGTGTCGGCACTGCTCGGCCGTATGCCGTCGGCAGTGGGCTATCAGCCGACGCTGGCTGAAGAAATGGGCAAGCTGCAAGAGCGCATCACGTCGACCAAGAAGGGCTCGATTACGTCGGTCCAGGCCGTGTACGTCCCTGCGGACGACTTGACCGACCCGTCGCCGGCTACGACCTTCGGCCACCTGGATGCAACCGTCGTTCTGTCGCGTGACATCGCTTCGCTGGGTATCTACCCGGCGGTCGACCCGCTCGACTCGACGTCGCGCCAGATCGACCCGAACGTGATCGGTGAAGAGCACTACACGATCACGCGTCGCGTTCAGCAGACGCTGCAGCGCTACAAGGAACTGCGCGACATCATCGCGATTCTGGGCATGGACGAACTGTCGCCGGAAGACAAGCTGTCGGTCGCACGTGCGCGTAAGATCCAGCGTTTCCTGTCGCAGCCGTTCCACGTTGCTGAAGTGTTCACGGGCTCGCCGGGCAAGTACGTGCCGCTGAAGGAAACGATCCGCGGCTTCAAGATGATCGTCGACGGCGAGTGCGACCACCTGCCGGAACAGGCGTTCTACATGGTCGGCACGATCGACGAAGCCTTCGAAAAGGCCAAGAAGATCTCGTAAGGATCGGGTGAGTCGCACGGCGCGTCCTAGTCGGGATTAGCAGTCGGACTGATAATCCCGGCCGGTCGCGCCGACCGCAACACGCTCAATCCGCCGTGCATGGGATCGGCGCAGGCGCGCAAGCGCCCGCTCCGATCGACAGGAGTCGATATGGCAACCATCAAAGTAGACGTCGTCAGCGCGGAAGAGCAGATCTTCTCGGGCGAGGCGAAATTCGTCGCGCTGCCGGGCGAAACGGGTGAGCTGGGCATTCTGCCGGGCCACACGCCGCTGATCACGCGGATTCGTCCGGGTGCGGTGCGCATCGAAGTCGAGGGCGGCAACGACGAATTCGTGTTCGTCGCGGGCGGCATTCTCGAAGTGCAGCCGGGCGCCGTGACGGTGCTCGCCGATACCGCGATCCGCGGCAAGGACCTCGACGCGGCGAAAGCCGAGGAAGCACGCAAGCGTGCCGAGGAAACGCTGCAGAACGCGAAGTCGGATCTCGACCTCGCGAAGGCGCAATCCGAGCTCGCGACCGCGATGGCGCAGCTCGAGGCGATCCAGCGTCTGGCGAAGATCCGCAGCCGGCACTGAGCCGCGCCGCGTATCCCGCGAAAGAAAGCAGCCTTCGGGCTGCTTTTTTTTCGTCCGTCGTTTTCGTCTGTTTTTTTGCGTGCCGGATCATACCGTCCGGTCGTGCTATTTCATCCGTCCGCCGCGATTTGCTGTCAGAGTATCGTCAGCCGCGCGCGTCATCATCGGTGTGGAGGCTGTTCGTCGCGAGTGCGCGGCGGAGGCGGGCGCCGAAGGCGCGTGCAGGCCGACCAGACAAAAAGGACGGAGACATTCATGGCAGCAGACCTTGGCGTGGGCGCGCTGATCGCGCCCGAAAACGGCTTGTCGTACGTGCGCGGCACGACCGACGTGCCGCTCTCCGAAGCGACGATCGGCCGGTTCCTGCTCGACACGGCCGGGCGCTTTCCCGATCGTCCGGCCGTCGTGTTCCGCGAGCAGCAGGTGCGCTGGACCTGGCGCGAGTTCGCGAACGAGGTCGACGTGCTGGCCGCGGGCCTGGCCTCGCTCGGCATCGTGAAGGGCGATCGCGTCGGCATCTGGTCGCCGAACCGCAGCGAATGGCTGCTCACGCAGTTCGCCACCGCGCGGATCGGCGCGGTGCTCGTCAACATCAATCCGGCCTACCGGCTGTCGGAGCTCGAATACGCGCTGAACAAGGTCGGCTGCAAGGCCGTGATCGCCGCCGAGCGCTTCAAGACGTCCGCGTACGTCGAGATGCTGCAGACCATCGCGCCGGAGCTCGCGACCGCGACGCCGGGCGACCTGCATGCGGCACGCGTGCCGAGCCTGCGCACGGTCGTGTCGATGGGCGACGTCGCGCCCGCCGGCATGTTCCGCTTCGCGGACCTGATGGCGCGCGGCCGCCAGGCCGTCGATCCCGCATTGCTCGATGCGATCGGCGCGACGCTCGCGGCCAACGAGCCGATCAACATCCAGTTCACCAGCGGCACGACCGGCAGCCCGAAGGGCGCGACGCTCACGCACCGCAACGTCGTCAACAACGGGCGCTCGATTGCGACGGCGATGCGTTTCACCGAGCAGGACACGCTGTGCATCCCGGTGCCGCTGTATCACTGCTTCGGGATGGTGCTGGCCGTGCTCGCGTGCGTGTCGAAGGGCGCGGCGATGGTGTTCCCCGGCGAAGCGTTCGACCCGGTCGCGACGCTCGCGGCGGTGGCCGACGAGCGCTGCACCGCGCTGCACGGCGTACCGACGATGTTCATCGCCGAGCTCGATCACCCCGAGTTCGCGAAGTTCGACCTGTCGACGCTGCGCACCGGGATCATGGCCGGCTCGCCGTGCCCGATCGAGACGATGAAGCGTGTCGTGTCGCAGATGCACCTGTCTGAGATCACGATCGCGTATGGGATGACGGAAACGAGCCCGGTGTCGTTCCAGAGCTCGACCGACGATCCGCTCGAGAAGCGCACGACGACCGTCGGGCGCATCCAGCCGCACCTGGAAGTGAAGATCGTCGATCCGAGCGGCGCCATCGTGCCTGTCGGCACGACGGGCGAGCTGTGCACGAAGGGCTATTCGGTGATGCTCGGCTACTGGGACGACGACGCGAAGACGCGCGAGGTGCTGGTGGACGGCTGGATGCATACGGGCGACCTTGCGACGCTCGATGCGGACGGCTACTGCAACATCGTCGGCCGGCTGAAGGACATGGTGATTCGCGGCGGCGAGAACGTCTATCCGCGCGAGATCGAGGAATTCCTGTTTCGGCATCCGAAGATCCAGAGCGCGCAGGTATTCGGTGTGCCCGATGCGAAGTACGGCGAGGAGCTGTGCGCGTGGATCGTGCTGCGCGCGGACGAGCAGATGACCGAGGACGACGTGCGTGCGTTCTGCAACGGGCAGATCGCGCACTACAAGATCCCGCGCTACATCCGCTTCGTCGACGAGCTGCCGATGACGGTGACGGGCAAGGTGCAGAAGTTCGTGATGCGCGACCGGATGATTGAGGAGCTGAAGCTCGACGTGCAAAAGACCGCGTAGCGCGGCATGAAGGCGGGAAAAACGCGGCGGCCTGCGGGCCGTTGCACTTTCGATGGACGAAAAAAAGCGGGCTTATTAGCCCGCTAAAAACCACACGCTACGGGGTTAGCGCGAGGAGACCAAAGATGAAACCGAGTCCGGCGGGGGGCCGGAAACGACTCCAACAGGGATGCCCCTCGGAAGGGCTTCGGTACGTGACCGACTGGCTCGCAGCGCTTCGCGTCCGCTCACACTTGGCACACGAGACCGCATCCGTGTTGAAACCGTTGAGGCCATTGTGGGCGAATTAATGCCCCCTCGCGGTAACAAAGTGTTTCAGGTTGTAACGCCCGCCAGATAAGGCTTTCCGGGATTTTTTGCTGTTTTTGAAGGGTCGAAAAAGGTCATTTTTACCCATATTTTCCACAGCGTTTTCAGCGCATGCGCACAATGCGTTTTTCATGCGTACCAGGCTCGACGAATTGTCGATTTGCACGCGAGAAAATGCGCCTTTCGGCCGATACCGCGCATGACGATTCATTCGTCAGAAAGATTTTGAAACGTGATTGGCATGCGCGGAAGTCGGCCGTTCGGCCAATTCGGTGGCTTCGGGGCGACTTTCCGGGCGTCGGCGCGCTGCACCGAAGTGTAACGGCGGCGATTGGGCCACCGCCGCACAAGCGACTTTTGCGGGCGGCGGATGCGGGGTCGATGTCCGCTATCGGCCGCCACGCACGAGCCTGCTTACTTCAGCCATTTATCCGAAATCGCCTGGTATTCGCCGGTCGACAGCGCGAGATGCAGCCACTGATCGACGTACTGCTGGAACGCGACGTCGCCGCGCGGCACCATGTACGCCTTCTCGCCGAACTGGAACGGCTTGTCCGGATGCACCGAGCACAGGCCCGGATTCAGCTTTTGCTGCAGCAGCGTCTCGGACGCATCCGTCACCATCACGTCCGCCTTGCCGGCGAGGATCTGCTTGAAGATCGTTACGTTGTCCGGATAGACGGTGAGGTTTGCGTGCGTGAAATACTGCTTCGCGAAACGCTCGTTGGTACCGCCCGGGTTCACGATCACGCGTGTTTCCGGCCGGTCGATCTGCGCGACGGTCTGGTATTTGTCGGCGTCCGCGCAGCGCACGATCGGCGTCTTGCCGTCGACCACATAAGGCTGCGTGAAGAACACGCGCTTCTGGCGCTCGAGCGTCGTCGACACGCCGCCCACCGCGATGTCGCATTTCGCGACGAAATCGCCGGTCAGGTTCGGCCAGCTGGTCTTCACGTAGTCGGTCTTCACGCCGAGCGACTTCGCGAGCGATTCGGCCATGTCGATGTCGATGCCCTCGAAGCGGCCGTCCGCGCGGTAGTACGAGTACGGCTTGTAGTCGCCGGTCGTGCACACGCGCAGCGTGCCGCGCGCGAGCACGTCGTCGAGCCGCGAGCCGGCGCCCGGTGCGGCGGCAGTGGCGCCCGCGCCGGTCTGTGCGTGCGCGGCGGCGCAGCAAAGCAACCCGGCGGCGGCGAGCGTGGCGAGTGTCTTCATTGGTCTCCTCCTTCGTTTCGTTCGATATGAGCGTCCGATCATAACGGAGCCATCGCGCGCGTCATATGGCCGCCATCGCGTCGGCATGCGCAGCCTGAGGGCGGCTGTCCGGTAAAATGCCGCTTTGCTCTCGCATCGTCGCTCCTACCGTGGCCCATACCCTGCTCAACGACACCTTCCTGCGTGCGCTTCTGCGCGAGCCGACCGACTACACGCCGATCTGGCTGATGCGCCAGGCCGGCCGCTACCTGCCCGAATACAACGCGACGCGCGCGCGCGCCGGCAGCTTCCTCGGTCTCGCGAAGAATCCCGACTACGCGACCGAAGTGACGCTGCAGCCGCTCGAGCGCTTTCCGCTCGACGCCGCGATCCTGTTCTCGGACATCCTGACGATTCCGGACGCGATGGGGCTCGGCCTCGACTTCCAGGTCGGCGAAGGGCCGAAGTTCGCGCATCCGGTGCGTACCGAGGCCGACGTCGCGAAGCTCGCGGTGCCGGACATCGAAGCAACACTCGGCTACGTGACGGGGGCCGTGCGCGAGATCCGTCGCGCGCTCACCGACGCTCAGGGCCGGCAGCGTGTGCCGCTGATCGGTTTTTCGGGCAGCCCGTGGACGCTCGCGTGCTACATGGTCGAAGGCGGCGGGTCGGACGATTTCCGCACGGTGAAGTCGATGGCGTATTCGCGCCCCGACCTGATGCACCGGATCCTCGACGTGAACGCGCAGGCGGTCGCCGCGTACCTGAACGCGCAGATCGAAGCGGGCGCACAGGCCGTGATGATCTTCGATACGTGGGGTGGCGCGCTGGCTGACGGCGCGTACCAGCGCTTCTCGCTGGACTACATCCGCCGCGTGGTCTCGCAGCTCAAGCGTGAGCACGACGGCGAGCGCGTGCCGGTGATCACGTTCACGAAGGGGGGCGGGCTGTGGCTCGAGGAGATCGCGGCGACCGGCGTCGACGCGGTCGGGCTCGACTGGACGGTCAACCTCGGCAAGGCCCGTGAGCGCGTCGCGGGCAAGGTCGCGCTGCAGGGCAACCTCGACCCGACGATCCTGTTTGCGCCGCCGGCCGCGGTGCGCGAGCAGGCGCGCGCGGTGCTCGACAGCTACGGCAACCATCCGGGCCACGTATTCAACCTCGGGCACGGCATTTCGCAATTCACGTCGCCCGATCACGTCGCCGAACTCGTCGACGAAGTGCATCGCCACAGCCGCGCGATCCGTAGCGGAGCCGCCGGCTGAACGCAAGCGCTGTCATGCTGCACTGCGGGATGACAGCGTTTCGCTACCGGCACTAAACAGGGCGCAACCCTCCACCGGTTGCCGATTCAGTGCTTGTCAAGACTTGACTTATACACATTTTCCACGTTGCAGCGCGGTAGAGCCCTGTATCGGTCAATTTGTCTCGCTATGGTTCGGTAATTTGAATAGCAGCCTTATGGCATAAGGCTCCGCGGGGCACCGCAACACGCGGCGAAAATCAGCGCAAAGCGCGGCCCCGCGCGCGTTGCGGCCAGTGAGCGCCGAGTTCTCAACAAAGTTATCCACAGGCTGGGCAGGGTATACGGCGATTCCTAATGCGAATCCAAAACTTAGCGCCGAATCTGAAGTTTTACTTTAAGTTCGCTGCCCCGATGCGGGCGCGGATGTCGGCCGCCCATGCCCATGCGGCGCATGCCGCCGCCGGAGCGCGGGGATGAGCGGTACCTATTTGCGCGTCGCGCTCGACCATCCGCTCGCCACCCTGTTCGACTACCGCTGCGACGCGCAACCGGCGCCGGGGCCCGGCACGCTCGTGCAGGTGCCGTTCGGCAAGCGGCAGGCCGTCGGGCTCGTCTGCGAAGTGACGACTCACACCGACGTGCCGCCGTCGCGGCTGCGCGCGATCGACGCGATCTGCACCGACCTGCCGCCGTTGTCGCCGGACTGGCTCGCGCTCGTATCGTTCGCCGCGGATTACTACCAGCGCGGGCGTGGCGAGGTCGCGCTGCCGGCGCTGCCGCAGGCGCTGCGCGATGCCGGGCGCTGGGGGCGGCTGCTCGCGCCCGAGGTGCGCTACCGGCCGACGGAAGCCGGCCGCGCGG
>NZ_VWWH01000200.1:0-2002 GCF_011753045.1 Burkholderia sp. Ap-955 | reverse complement strand
CGTCGCCGGCGGCGCTGCGCTTCGAGCTGCGGCGCGCCGACGCCGCCTGGCGCTGCCATGGCGCGCTGCTGTTCGACACGCCGGATGCGCTCGCCGTGTTCTTCGCGGCTGCGCCGGCCGCCCCCGCCGACGCGCGCGCGGCCTACGCAAACCTGCCCGTGCCGCTCGTGTTCGAGATCGGCCGGACCGAGCTGACGACGGCCGAGCTGGCCGACGTCGTCGCCGGCGACATCATCGCGATCGAGCGCTGGCAAGCGCACGAGCAGAACCTGCTGTGCGTCGCGCGGCTGCCTGCCGCGCCGGCGTGGGAGATTACCGGACGGCCGTCGGGCAACCGGCTGACCGTCGAACGAATCAGGGAGATGCCTTTGGAACCGACCCGCACCGACATCGCGTCCGCGACGACGCACGACGCGCCGCCGGCCGACGCGCCGCGTCCGCTCGACGGCCTCGCGGTCGACCTGCGCTTCGAGCTGCCGCCCACGTCGATGCCGCTCGGCGAACTGAGCGCGCTGCAGCCCGGCGCCGTGATCGAGCTGCAGCAAGGGATCAACCAGAGCGTGATCCATCTCGTCGCGAACGGGATGCTGATCGGCACGGGGCACCTGATCGCGGTCGGCCAGAAGCTCGGCGTGCGGGTCGTCACGCTGACCCAGCCCGCGCCGCGCGAGCGCTGAACGATGGGCAACCTGCCGAATCCGGTCGCGCTGATCGCGGTGATCGCCGCGCTCGGCATCGCGCCGTTCGCGGCGCTGATGGTCACGAGCTACACGAAGCTCGTGGTCGTGCTCGGCCTGCTGCGCTCCGCGCTCGGGATCCAGCAGGTGCCGCCGAACCTCGTGCTGAACGGCATCGCGCTGATCCTGTCGCTGTTCATCATGGCGCCCGTCGGGATGTCGATCCGCGACGCGCTGCAGGCGCGCCACTTCGATGCGTCGGGACAGTTGTCGACGGCCGACGTCGGCGCGCTCGCCGATGCCGCGCTGCCGCCGATCAAGGAGTTCCTCGTGTCGCACACGCGGCAGCGCGATCGCGAATTCTTCGTGCGCACCGCGACCTCGGTGTGGCCGAAGAACCGCGCGGACGGCATCAAGGACGACGACCTGCTGGTGCTGGTGCCGAGCTTCACGCTCGCCGAGCTGACGAAGGCGTTCCAGATCGGCTTCGTGATCTATATCGTATTCATCGTCGTCGACCTGCTGGTCGCGAACATCCTGCTCGCGCTCGGCATGCAGATGATCTCGCCAACGACGATCTCGGTGCCGTTCAAGCTGCTGCTGTTCGTCGCGCTCGACGGCTGGTCGCTGCTCGTGCACGGCCTCGTGATGTCGTACCGGGTGGCGGGCGCGGGATGAGCGCGCACCGCCTGCGAACCGCCGCCGCCTGCCTGTGCGCGCTGGCCGCGCTCGCCCTCTCGTGCCTGCCGGTGCGCCGCGCGCAGGCCGCAGGCATCGGTACCGGCTTCGCAACGCTCGCACGCGCATGCGCGCCGAACGTCGATCCCGACACGCTCGCCGCGCTCGTGCGTACCGAGTCGGGCTTCAATCCGTATGCGATCGGCGTGGTCGGCGGCCATCTGGCGCGCCAGCCCGCATCGCTCGACGAAGCGCGGGCGACCGCGCGCGACCTCGCGGCGCGCGGTTTCAGCTACAGCGTCGGCCTTGCGCAGGTGAACGAGCGCAATTTCACGAAATACGGGCTCGATGAAGCGACGATGTTCGAACCGTGCCGCAACCTGCGGGCCGGCGGCGCGATCCTGACCGAATGCTTCGCGCGCTCGTCGGGCACCGGTCGCGCCACGCAGGCCGCGTTGCGTGCGGCGCTGTCGTGCTACTACAGCGGCAACTTCACGACCGGCTTCTCGAGCGGCTACGTGAGCCGCGTCGTCGCCAGCGCGCAACGCAACGCGCGCGAAGGCGGCGTCGGGCCGATTCCCGTCGTCAGCGACACGCCGCCGCCCGCGCGCCAGCGGCGCATGGACGCGGCCGCGACCACGCCGCCC
>NZ_VWWH01000199.1:0-2081 GCF_011753045.1 Burkholderia sp. Ap-955 | reverse complement strand
CTGTGGGCGCTGCGCCGCGCGCCGTGGGTGCCGCAACCCGGCGACGACTGGCGCATGGTCGACGACTGGGCCGGCATCGAGGCCGCGCTCGCGCCGTTCAGGCGGCCGCTGTTCACGCTCGGCCGCGAACCGCTCGCGCGTCTCGACGCGATCCCGCCGCACCAGTTCTGGCTCGTGCGCTGCCTCGACGCGCATCCCGGCAATGCGCATGCGCAGATCATCGCCGCGCGCGGGCCGTTCACGCTCGACAGCGAGCGCGCGCTGTTCGCGCTGATGGGCATCGACGTCGTCGTCAGCAAGAACAGCGGCGGCGCGGCCACGGAAGCCAAGCTCGACGTCGCGCGCGAACGCAGGCTGCCGGTCGTGATGCTGCGCCGGCCGCCGCTGCCCGACGCCGACCGCGCGTTCGATTCGGCCGCGGCGCTCATCGACGCGCTCGATCCGGCCGCGCGCGCATGACGCCGCGCGGCCGGTCATCCCATGAATTGACGGAGATTTTTCGATGACGGTGTATTTCATCGGCGCGGGCCCCGGCGACCCGGAGCTGATCACGGTGAAGGGCCAGCGCCTCGTGCGCACGTGCCCGGTGATCCTGTATGCGGGTTCGCTGGTGCCGGCGGCCGTGCTCGACGGCCATCGCGCGGAGCAGGTCGTCAATACGGCCGAACTCGACCTCGATGCAATCGTCGCGCTGCTGGCCGACGCGCACGCGAAAGGGCAGGATGTCGCGCGCGTGCATTCGGGTGACCCGTCGTTGTACGGTGCGATCGGCGAGCAGATTCGCCGATTGAAAGCGCTCGGGATTCCGTATGAAATCGTGCCCGGCGTAACGGCCACGGCCGCGTGCGCGGCGACGCTCGGCGTCGAGCTGACGCTGCCCGGTGTCGCGCAGACGGTGATCCTCACGCGCTTCGCGGGCAAGACGACGATGCCGGAAGGCGAAGCGCTCGGCGCGCTCGCCGCGCACCGCGCGACGCTCGCGATCCATCTCGGCGTGCGCCATCTCGCCCGTATCGTCGACGAAGTGCTGCCGCACTACGGCGCCGATTGCCCGGTCGCGGTGATCTATCGCGCGAGCTGGCCGGATGAAGCGCGCGTGACCGGCACGCTCGCCGACATCGTCGGCAAGGTGCAGGGCACGCAGATCGAGCGCACCGCGCTGATCCTGATCGGGCGCGTGCTGGACGCCGAAGGGTTCGCGGATTCGACGCTGTACGCGAGCGCGGGCTGATCACGCGCGGGCCGGCCCGGGTTCGGTGCGGCGCTCGCGCCGGGGCGTGTAGCGCGCCGCGCCGATCGTGATTGCGCGGCCGACGAAGTAGATCGGCGACACCGACTCGCCGAGGATCAGGATCGACGTCGCACAATGCCAACGACAGGGATCAGGTTGAGCACGACCACCACCCGATCCGATCCGCGGGAAACGCGCTACGCGCGCGCGGCGTGCAGCACCCGTTTCGGCGCAAACCCCGCCGCCAGCGCGAACAGCACGACACACAGGCAGGCCATCGCGATCCATGCGGGCGTCAGGTCCGCGAGGTGCTGGCGCACGATGCCCGCCGCGAACGGAAACGTCCCGGCGATCAGGTAGCCGATGCCCTGCACGAACCCCGTCAGCGACGCGGCATCGGCCGGCGTCGCGGCATGGTCAACGGTGACGATCAGCGACAGCGGAAACAGCGCGCCGATCCCCGCGCCCATCAACAGCGCGGCCGGCAGCGCGAGCGCTTCCGGCGCGGCCAGCATCACCAGCAAGCCGACGAACAGCGACGCGATCGCCGCATGCAGCGCGGGCCGGCGATCGGGCAGGCGGTCGATCGTCGCCGAGATCGTCAGCCCCGCGACGACTTCCGCGAGCGTCACGCCGCCGAGCAGGCTGCCGGCCGCCGTCGGCGACCAGCCGAGCCGCATGTAGTACGGCGGCAGCCATGCGAGCACGAGCGTATACGCGCCCGTCGCGATGCCGAAGAACAGCGCGAGCCGCCACGCGCGCGGCGAGCGAGACGGCTGCGCGTTCGACGCCGACGTCGGCCCGGCGGCGAGCGTGTCGCCGCCGCGACTGGCCAGCGGCCACGCCAGCG
>NZ_VWWH01000198.1:0-1989 GCF_011753045.1 Burkholderia sp. Ap-955 | reverse complement strand
AGCGCGGCGGCATGCAAAGCGCCGACCATCGCGGCCGAGAGGACGAGCAGCGACACGGCCGGCTTCATGCGGCACTCCGTTTCATCTGGATCATCCGGTCGTCCGTCGTATCGAAATCGATGCACGCAAAGCAGCTATGCCCGTGAGTGAACATCCCCACTGCTTCCCCTCATATGTATCAAACTGACCTGATTCACTTATCGAAACGATGCGGCGATTCTTTAATCGCGCGTCATCGTGCTACGCGCGCCTGGCACCGGCACACGCCCATTCGTCACACTATCTCAAAAACAAGACAAAACTCACCCCGATTGGCGACATTGAAGCGAAAAAGACCTCAATCCGGTCGGAAATGCTGCGCGAGAGGGATGAAGGGTAAGAATTGCGCCGTTGTCGCCCGGCAGGCCGAACGGCATACTGCCGGCGCGGATCGGCTGGCCGGCGGCGGTCCGTTGCAGACCGCCCCGCCGGAACGCGCGGCCGCGAGGCGGCGCGTATGCTACCGCATTCCCGGGCCGCCGGACGTGCTTTCTTTCACGGAAAAACTGAATTGAATCAAATCGTCGACACCGCCACTCCGTCCCCCGATACGCTGCTGCGCATCATCGCCGCGCAGACCGAGATCGCGAAGCTCGGTCTCGATCTCGGCAGCGTAATGGCCTATGTGGCGGAGCAGGTCCCGCAGCTCACCGGCGCGAGCGCCGCCGCGGTCGAATTCGCCGAGGGCGACGACATGGTGTACCGCGCCGCGTCGGGCACGGCCGCCGGGATGCTCGGCCTGCGGCTGCGGCGCTCGGGCAGCCTGTCGGGCCTGTGCGTGCAGCAAGGCGCGTTGCTGCACTGCATCGATTCGGAAACCGACCCGCGCGTCGATCGCGACGCCTGCCGGCGGGTCGGCCTGCGCTCGATGCTCGTGATGCCGCTCACCCATGCCGACACGACGGTTGGCGTGCTGAAGGTGATGTCGCCGGAAGTCGACGGCTTTTCGCAGGCCGACGCGGCCACGCTGCGGCTGACGGCCGACCTGATCGCCGCCGCGATGTTCCACGCGGCGCGCAACGAGGCGAACGAACTGTACCTGCGCGCGACGCACGACGCGCTCACGGGCCTGCCCAACCGCGCGCTGTTCTACGACCGCCTGCGGCAGTCGATGCACACGACGCTGCGCGCGAACGGCCGGCTCGGCATCCTCAACATCGACATGGACGGGCTGAAGCCGATCAACGACGGGTTCGGCCACCGCGCGGGCGACGCGGCGCTGCGCGAGATCGCCACGCGGATGCAGCGGGCGGTACGGCGCTCGGACACGGTCGCGCGCATCGGCGGCGACGAATTCGCGGTGATCCTGCCGAACATCGGCAACCGCGACGATGCGCATGCGCAAAGCACGCGGCTCGCGCACCAGGTCGGCGAACCGTTCGAATTCGAGGGGCGCCCGATGCGGCTCGGCGTCAGCGTCGGGATCGCGCTGCTGCCCGACGACGGCACCGACATGAACGCGCTGATCGAGCATGCGGACCAGGCGATGTATGAAGTGAAGCGCACGCGGTCGCAGCGGGTCGCTCACGCGTAACGCGGCTCGACAAGCCGGCTGCGGCGGCCTTGAACGGGCGCTAGCCGATCTGCGGAACGGCGATCGCGAGCCCGACCACGAGCCACTGGACGATCGCGACGAGCACACCGGCCCGGCACAGCCCGACCGCGCCGCGCACGCGTGCGTCGAGTGCGCGTCCGGCCTTCGACGCATCGATCCAGCCAAGATCGGCGAGTGCGCGGTCGAGCGCCGCGAGGCCGTCGTCGACCGATCCCTCGCCCGCCGCCGCACGCGCGAGCGCGGCGAACAGCCGGCGGTCGATCTCGATCCGCACCGCGTACCACAGCGCCGCGATCCCCGACCCGGTGCTGATGACGGCCAGCAGCACGCGGGCGATCGTCGCCGGCGCCCAGCCCGACGCGATCCACCAGCCGGCGCCGGCCGCGGCCAGCGCG
>NZ_VWWH01000197.1:0-2178 GCF_011753045.1 Burkholderia sp. Ap-955 | reverse complement strand
CGTGCCGGCCGCGGGCATCGCGATCGCGCCCGAGCCGCCCGTCAGCTTGGCGAGCGCTTCCTGCAGCACATCGCGGCTCGTCGCCGGTGCGGCCTGGGTGGTCGCCGCCGCGTCCTTGGCCGCGTGATCCGTTAGCGTAGCCGTGGCATCGGGTTGGCCGGACACGGCCGTCTTTTGCGCAGCGGCCGCGGCGGCAGCCGCATCGGCCGGCATCGCGTTGTCCGTGCGCGCCTGCAGTTGCGCCTGCACGGCCGCAGCCGCCGCGAGCGCGGCGGCGTCGGGGTTGATGGCGGCGGTCGTGGTCGTATCGTCGGTCGTGTCGTCGTCTTCGGTGGCGGACGGCTTCGTGCCGGCGGCCGGCTTCGACGAAGCCTGTTGCGTCGACGCATCCGGGACGCCGGAATTCGACGCATCGCGACGCGTGGCGACGCTTTGCTTCAGCGTCTGCGCGAACGGCACGGCGGTCGTCGCGGTCGCGGCATCGTTGCCGGCGGCGCTGGACGAACCCGAGCCGCGGGCGGCCTTGAGTGCGGTGCCGGCGGTGTCGAGCAGCGCGCCGAGCAGGGGCAGGGGAGGCATGTCGGTTCTCTCGTTCGAAGGCGGTGGTCGGTTACGACGAACGGGCCGCGTCGGCCCGCATGCGCAGGATCTTCGCGGCGTGTTCGTCGGCGTCGCGCTGTTCGCGCCGGGCGTCGCGCTTCGCTTCCTGCGCGACGCCGCGCGCCTGCAGGATTTCGAACGAGCCGACGGTGCGTTTCTTGTTTTGCCAGTTCGGGCGGGCTTCGTCGATACGGATTTCGGCCGCGGCCAGCACGCTGCGCTGCTGCGCGATCGCGGCGTCGAGCGTATCGATGAACGCCTGGAAATTGCGCCAGTTGCCGGCCGGCATCCCGTGCTGCGCGGATTGCGAGAAGCGCGCGTGGTATTCGTCGCGGTAGCGCAGCAGCGCGTCGAGCTGCTCGGCGGCCGCGGTGCGGTCGCGCTGTGCGGTGCCGAGCTGCTTCGTGGCGGAGTCGAGATCCTCCTGCGCGCGGTCGAGCAGCAACTGAAGGGGAAAGCCGTGTGCCATCTGGATCAGCCTCCGTAAGCGTCGAACAGTGCATCGAGCCCGGCGAGGCTCGACGCGAACGGCGCGCATTCGCGAAAGCCCTGCTGCAGGAACGCCTCGATGCGCGGATAGAGCGCGATCGCGCGGTCGAGCTGCGCGTCGCGGCCGGGCGCGTACGCGCCGACCGCGATCAGGTCGCGATTGCGCTGGTAGCGCGACAGCATCTGCTTGAACTGCCGGACGTGGTCGAGATGCGTTTCGTCGATCAGCGCGGTCATCGCGCGGCTGATCGACGCCTCGATGTCGATCGCCGGATAGTGGCCGGCCTCGGCGAGCGCGCGCGACAGCACGACGTGGCCGTCGAGGATCGCACGCGCCGAATCGGCGATCGGGTCCTGCTGGTCGTCGCCTTCGGTCAGCACCGTGTAGAACGCGGTGATCGAGCCGCCGCCTTCCGGCCCGTTGCCGGTGCGCTCGACGAGCGCGGGCAGCTTCGCGAACACCGACGGCGGGTAGCCCTTCGTCGCGGGCGGCTCGCCGATCGCCAGCGCGATCTCGCGCTGCGCCATCGCGTAGCGCGTGAGCGAATCCATCAGCAGCAGCACGTGCTTGCCCTGGTCGCGGAAATACTCGGCGAGCGACGTCGCGTAGGCCGCGCCCTGCATCCGCAGCAGCGGCGACACGTCGGCCGGCGCCGCGACGACGACCGAGCGCGCGAGCCCGTCCTCGCCGAGGATCTGTTCGATGAATTCCTTCACTTCGCGGCCGCGTTCGCCGATCAGCCCGATCACGATCACTTCCGCGCTCGTATAGCGCGCCATCGTGCCGAGCAGCACTGACTTGCCGACGCCGGAGCCCGCGAACAGGCCCATCCGCTGCCCGCGGCCGACGGTGAGCAGCGCGTTGATCGCGCGCACGCCGACGTCGAGCACGTGGTGGATCGGTTCGCGCTCGAGCGGGTTGATCGACGGCGCCGACAGCGGCGCGTCGACCTTCGACGCGAGCGGGCCGAGGCCGTCGAGCGGGCGGCCCGACGCGTCGACGACGCGCCCGAGCATTTCCCAGCCGACCGGCAGGCGCTTGGCGCCCGCGAGCGGATCGGCGACGGGCGCGCTTTCGCGCGGCCAGAC
>NZ_VWWH01000196.1:0-2179 GCF_011753045.1 Burkholderia sp. Ap-955 | reverse complement strand
GCTGTTCGAGCCGGCGCTCCATGCCCCGCGCGAGCGCGCGCTGGCGCTCGCCGACCTCGCGCAGCAGCAGCGCACGCTGCGGGCTCGCCAGCTCGGCGGCACCGGTCGGCGTCGGTGCACGCACGTCGGCCGCGAAGTCCGCGATCGTGAAATCGGTTTCGTGCCCGACGCCGCTGACGACCGGCAGCTCGCTCGCCGCGATCGCACGCGCCAGCGCCTCGTCGTTGAACGACCACAGATCCTCGATCGAGCCGCCGCCGCGACAGACCAGCAGCACGTCGATCTCACGGCGCGCATTCGCGGTCTCGACGGCGGCGACGAGCTTTTCGGCGGAACCCGCACCCTGAACGGGCGCCGGATAGACGATCACCGGAATGTGCGGCGCGCGACGGGCGAGCGTGGTCAGCACGTCGCGCAGCGCCGCCGCCTGCAGCGACGTGACGATGCCGATCGCGCGCGGATGGGCCGGCAGCGGCCGCTTGCGCTCGGGCGCGAACAGCCCTTCGCTTTCGAGCTGCGCCTTCAGCCGCAGGAACGCCTCGTACAGGCGCCCCTGCCCGGTGCGCCGCACGGCCTCGACGTTGAGCTGCACTTCGCCGCGCGGCTCGTACATCGTGACGACCGCGCGCACCTCGATCCGGTCACCTTCGCGCGGCGTGAACTCCGCGTATTGCGCGCGGCCGCGGAACATCACGCAGCGCATCTGCGCCTGCTGGTCCTTGATCGAGAAATACCAGTGGCCGCTTGCGGCGCGTGTGAAATTCGACACTTCGCCCGAAATCCACAGCAGCGGAAACGAGCGCTCGAGCATCGTCGAAATCGCGCGATTGAGCGCCGAAACGGGAATCACTTCGTCGCCGCCGCGGGTCGCGCCCGGTGCGGCAAATGGGGAGTCGGAAGGCATGGACGATCGGATGAATGCTGGCGGCGACACGATAGTCCGACACGCGCGCGACGTCCAGCGCCGGGCGCATGTCCCGTGACGTTCGCAAGGTGTCCACACTTTGGCAATCATCGGCCCAAAACGCGTGAAAACCGCTGAAAAATCCAGACAATTCTCTCCAACACATTGATTTTTATACATTTTTAAATCTTTCTGAATGATTCTCATCCGATTCGAGGCCCACCCGGCGGGCGTTTGACGCCATCGAACGAGGAGTTTTTCACAGAGTTATCCACAAGCCACCACGATCCGGCCCCGCAGGCTGCGGCGGCCGGTCGCGCTTGCCGCCCCCGCCTGCGGCGCGCTAGAGTGCCGCCTTCCGCAGACCCCGCGGCATGCGCCGCCCAACGGAGAATCCGCCTTGACGAATCCGTCCCACGACGCGGCGCACGAGATGCCGCGCCCGGCCCGATGAGCGCGCCCGACGGCCCGCTCGCCCGGCTCGAAGCCCGCCTGACGCGCGAATGGCAGCGCCGCGGCGCGCTCGCGTGGGCGCTCACGCCGTTCGCCTGCGTGTTCGGCCTGTGCGCGGCGCTGCGGCGCACCGCCTATGCGCAGGGCTGGAAGAAACCGGTCGACGTCGGCGTGCCCGTCGTCGTGGTCGGCAACGTGACCGTCGGCGGCACCGGCAAGACGCCGACCGTGATCGCACTCGTCGACGCGTTGCGCGCGGCCGGCTTCACGCCCGGCATCGTGTCGCGCGGCTACGGTGCGAACGTGAAGGCGCCGACCGCCGTCACGCCCGCGTCGCGCGCCAGCGCGGGCGGCGACGAACCGCTCCTGATCGCACGCCGCACCGGCGCACCCGTCTGGGTCTGCCCGGATCGCGTCGCGGCCGCGCAGGCGCTGCGCGCCGCGCATCCGGACGTCGACGTGATCGTCAGCGACGACGGCCTGCAGCACTACCGCCTCGCGCGCACGGTCGAGCTCGTCGTGTTCGACCACCGGCTCGGCGGCAACGGCTTCCTGCTGCCGGCCGGGCCGTTGCGCGAACCGCTGTCGCGGCACCGCGACGCCACGCTCGTCAACGATCCGTACAGCGGCGCGCTGCCGCCGTGGCCCGACACCTATTCGCTCACGCTCACGCCGGGCGCCGCGTGGCACCTCGACCAGCCCGCGCTGCGCCGTCCGCTGTCGCAATTCGCGCACGAGCGCGTGCTCGCCGCCGCCGGCATCGGCGCGCCGGAACGCTTCTTCGCGACGCTGCGCGCGGCCGGTCTCGCGCCGGCCACGCGA
>NZ_VWWH01000195.1:0-2374 GCF_011753045.1 Burkholderia sp. Ap-955 | reverse complement strand
GAACGCGCCGCTCTCCGGCGACGGTTGCGCCCGGATCGCGGCCGCCTCCAGCGGCGTGGACGTCCTGCGGCCCGAGGTGCCGCCGCCCACGCTGCCGGGCACCACCTTCGCGACGGGCGCCGGCGCCGACGATGCGGACGCCGGGGCGGACCCTTCCGCGTTCAGCGCGACCGGGTCGAGCCGCAGCTGGTCGGCGTGCACGTTGACGTCGGTGCCCGACCACACTTCCTGCGTGTCCGAATCCGCCGCGACCTGTGGACGCACGATGCGCGGTGTGATCTGCAGCACGATCTCGGTCTTCTTGTGATCGCCGCCATGATCCGAGAAGAGCCGACCGAGCAACGGCAGTTGCCCCAGGCCCGGCACCTTGTTCGCGTTCCGGCGATCCTCGTCCGAGATCAGCCCGCCGAGTATCTGGGTTTCGCCATCCCGCAGGCGCAGGCTGGTCGACGCGCTGCGCGTACCGATCTGATACGCGAGCGAGCTGAGGCCTTGCGAATTGCTGCTCGAGATCGTGTTGGTGATATTGCTGACCTCGAGATTCAACTTGATGCCGACGTCGCCGTCGCGGTAAACCTGCGGCTCCACTTCGAGCTTGATGCCGACATCGAGGTACTGGATCATCTGCGTGAACGACGGGCCGCTCGTGCTCGGCGTGCTCGAGCTCGAAATCACCGGCACCTTGTCGCCGATCATGATGCGCGCCTTCTCCTTGTTGCGCGTGCGGATGCGCGGGCTCGCGAGCAGGTTCGCGTCGGTATCCGTGAGCTTGAAATCCGCAGTCGCGGACAAGCCGCTGACATTCAGTGCATTGACCGGCAGATGGTGCAGCCCGCCCCAGGTATTCGCCGTGCTCGGCGTCGACACCGTGAACGAATTCGGCCAGTCGATGCCGAGCTGCGTCATCCGCTCGTGCGACACCTCCAGCACCTGCACTTCGAGCATCACCTCCGGTTCCGGCAGGTCCTGCGCGGCGATCATCTCCTCGGCGACCTTGATCATGTCCGGCGTGCCGCGGATCGTCACGGTGTTCGCGTGCTCGTCGATCACGACTTCCTTCACCTTCAGCAGGCTCTTCAGCAGCGACTGGATCTGCTTGGCATCGACGTTCGACAGCTGGAACGTGCGCACCTTGAGCTCCTGGTATTCCAGTTCCTTCGCGGGTGTCGCCGGATAGATGAACAACGTGTTCGCGTTCATCTGCTTCTTGTCGAGCTGGTTCTGCATCAGGATCATGTCGACCGTGTCCTGCAGCGACGCGTTCTGCACGAAGATCGTCGTCTTCAGGTCGGCGCGCACGTCGCGGTCGAAAATGACGTTCAGTCCGGAGGTCCGCGACAGCGCCTCGAACACCATCCGCACGTTCGCGTCGCGGAACTGCAGCGACACCGGCGTGCGCATGATCGACGAAGCGGCGAGCTTGTCGTCCCGTTCCGCGCGTTGCTGCTGGCGCTTGGCGTCGAGTTCCGACTGCATGCTCAGCGCCATCGCATTGGCCGGATCCTCGACCAGCACGCGATGCACGCGGTCGGCCGCCGGCGCGTACGAGCCGCGCTTCATCATGCGGTCCGCTTCCTGCAGGATCGCCAGATGCTTGCGGTCCTGCTCGATCATCGTGCCGATCCGGCGCGCGCGCTCGCTGGTCGGGTCGAGCTCGGCCGCCATGTAGGCGGACCGGGCCGCGTCGTCGAACTGGTTCTGCCGGCGAAACGTGTCGGCGTTGTCCAGCAACTCGTTGACCTGCGCGTCGCGGTCGTGCATCGCGTCGATCCTCACCTGCGCATTGGTCGGATCGTCGTGAACGTTCGGCACATGCGCGCAGCCACCGCCCGCGAGCAGCGCCACGGCGATCGCCAGCGCGCGTGTCGTCGCGATCCGGCTGACCGGCGCATGCCGGAGGTCGAACGGGGCGGCAGGCGTGAGGAGGGTCGACGGGCCGCTGTCCCCGGTGCGGCGCGCATCCCGTGTGCGTGAGGTTTTCATCTACTTTCCTTCCACTGGAATGGACACCACCTGCACCTGGTTCAGCGGCAGATAGGTGAGCACCACGCTCGACTCCGAAACCGACTCGACGCGATACTGGCGATCGATCACGTCGCCCGGAGACACGATCAGCAATTGATCCCCGTTGCTGAGAAACACGCGCGGCCTGGCCGCCTTGGCATCCTGTTCGCCGACAAAGGTGAAAGGCATCGGAGGCGCCGTCGGCGGCGCCGGACGCGTTTCGGGCGGCGGCGGCACGACGGGGGGCTGTCGTGGGTCGGCGGTTATGTATCGGTTGCGGCGGCAATCAGCCTGATCGGCGTGCTGCTGATGCGCGAGACGCGCGACGCATCGCTCGTCTGAGACTCCGGGGCGGCCCGGGTTGTGCGAC
>NZ_VWWH01000194.1:0-2420 GCF_011753045.1 Burkholderia sp. Ap-955 | reverse complement strand
AAAGCGCCCTGGCCGACGCGCGCGGCGCGTACACACGCGGCGATCGCGCGGCCTTCGCCGCCACGCTCGCGCATGCGCAGGCCAGCGCGCCGGACGACCCCGACATGCTCGCCGCGATCGGGGCGCAGTGGATCGACGCGGGCGAGCCGGATCGCGGCCTGGCGCCGCTTCACGACTGGATCGCCGCGCACCCGCGCGAAGCCGACGCGGACGTGCGGCTGCGCTACGGCGACCTGCTCGGCAGCGCGGGGCGCGACGACGCGCTCGCCGCGTGGCTCGACACGCTGCGCCGGGAACCGTCGCTGACGCCTGCACAGACGGCGAGGATCGATGACCAGTCGCTGCGGCTCGTGCTGCGGCAGACGGACGACGCGATCGCGCAGCAGGATTACGCGCAGGCGCGCAAGCTGCTCGGTCGCGCGAGCCCGGCCGGCCGCGCGGACAAGCGCTACGCGCTCGAACTGGCCGATCTCGAACGCGCGCAAGGCCATTACGATGCGGCGCGCGCCGCGCTTGCGCCGGTCGTCGCGCGCACGCCGGACGATGCGGATACGCAGCTCGCGCTGGCCCGCATCGACGAGGACAGCGGTAACCGCGCGGCTGCGCTTGCACGCGTGCAGACGGTGCTGGCCCGCACGCCGGACGACGACGTCGACACGCAACTGTCGGCCGTGCGTCGCCTGAATGCGCTGCGCCGTCCGGACGAAGCCGTGCAGGTGACCGACCGGCTGCATGCCGCGTATCCGTCGCGCCCGGATGTGACGGTCGCGGCCGGCCGCGTGGCCGAGGTGCAGGGGCGCTATGACGATGCGGCGTCGCTGTACCGGTTGTCGCAGTCGCAGGAGCGCACGACGGGCGTGAGCCCGGGCCGTGATGGGCTGACGCCCGCGCAGGCCGCGTTCGCGGATCTCCAGCAGCGGCGCAATCCCGAGATCGAAACCGGCTGGACGCCCGCGTACAAGTCGGGCGACGAAGGCATCTCGTCGTATCGCGCGCAGCAGGTGCCGATCTACATGCAGTTGCCGATCCGCTACGACGGGCACGTGTTCGCGCAGATCGACACCGTGCATCTCGACCCGGGCACGCTCGACACGAGCAACCCGAACGCGTATTCGCTCAGTACCTTCGGCAGCTACGCGGCGCTCAAGGCGCAGAACGCGCTGACTCCCGCGTCGATCGCGAATCCGCCGGGCTCGCTGCACCAGACGGCCACGGGCGTCGCGCTCGGCGCGGGCTATCTGACGGACGCATGGCGCTTCGATCTCGGCACGTCGCCGCTCGGTTTCCCCGTGCATTACCTGGTCGGCGGCGTGCGCTATCGCTTCGACGCGGGCCCGGCCAGTTTCTCGGTGAATGCGTCGCGGCGGCCGGAAACGAGCAGCGTGCTGTCGTACTCGGGGATGCGCGACCCGTGGACCGGCGCGGTGTGGGGCGGCGTGCGCCGTGACGGCGTGAACCTGCGCGCGTCGGTCGACGTCGGCCGCACGAACCTGTTCGCGGAACTCGGCGCGGGCGTGCTGTCCGGCCGCAACGTCGAACGCAACGCGGAAGTTACGCTGCGCACGGGCTTCACGGTGCCCGTGTACGAGCGCGCGACGATGAAGGTCAGCACCGGGCTCGTCGGCAACGCATGGCACTACGCGGAGAACCTGCGCTACTACACGTACGGGCAGGGCGGTTACTACAGCCCGCAACGCTACCTGTCGCTCGGCGTGCCGATCGAATGGGCGGGCCGGCACGATGCGCTGTCGTGGGACCTGGCCGTCACGGGCGGGATCTCGAACAGCTACGAGAAGGATTCGCTGTATTACCCGATGTCGTCGGACCAGCGGGCCGCGCAGGTGGCGGCCGGGTTCGTGTACGCGGGCAGCTCGACGCGCGGCGTGTCGTTCTCGTACGGGATCAACGGGATCGTCGAGTACCGCGTGAACCCGCACCTGAGTGTCGGCGCGCAGCTGAAGGTCGACCGGTCGCACGACTACGCGCCGAGTTCGGCGCTCGTGTACCTGCGCTATGCGTTCGACGCGCGCGCGCAACGCAGCTGGCTCGTCACGCCGACGCCGGTACGGCTTTATTCGGATTACTAGGGGAACGCGCCGTGAATACGGAACTCGATGCCACCCGCTCCACGCTCGGCGCCACTGGCCTGGTCGATCACCTGCGCGCGCTGCTGCGCGTGGGGCCAGCCGGCGGCCGCGCCGGCGCATTGAGCCGGCTCGCGATCGACGGCTTGCCCGACGCGTGGACGCAACTGGAAGCCGGCGGCCTGTACGCGATCTACGCGGCCGGCGCCACGCCGGCCTGCGATGCGCTCGTCTGGGAGAGCGCGCGACAGGCGCGCACGCGCGACGTGACGATCGTGCTCGCACGCGACGCGGCGCAGGTCGCCGACCAGATGCAGGCGCGCGGCTTTGCGGGCG
>NZ_VWWH01000193.1:0-2563 GCF_011753045.1 Burkholderia sp. Ap-955 | reverse complement strand
CGCCATGCCGCCGCAGGCTCAGTGCGAGCCCGGCTGGCCGGCGCGCGCGGCTGGGCCGCTGCCCGGCCAGAACAGCGCGAGCGGGTTCGACAGCACCGTGCGGACGATCGCGGCGACGAGCGCGCGCACCTTGGTCCGGCGCAGGCTGCGCGAGCGCACGGCCATCGTGAACGCGAGCGCGAAGCTCACGAGCACGTTGAGGATCGCCATGCTGAGCACGCCGGCGCCGGCCCACCACAGCTCGGGCGTGCCGAGCGCATCCTTGCCCAGCACGCCGAGCGCGATGCCGATCGAGCCGGCCGACAGCGTCACGTGCCGCACCTCGAACGGGAACATGAACACGGTGACGATCGCCGGAACGAGGCCGAGCATCAGGCCGAGCCCGACGTTCGCGACGACACCGGCCACGTTCGACCGGCAGAAGTGCGCGAGCTTCGCGGCACCGGCCGTACCGAGCGTGAGGCGCAGCCGGCGGTTGTACGTGAGCGCGTCGCCGACCCGGTGCAGCACGAACCAGTTGTCGGCCCAGCCCGCGAGCAGGCTCGACGCCCACAGCAGCACGCCGGTCAGCGCCGCATAGAGCGGCGTCGGGCCGAGCAGCGAGAACGAGTGCAGGGTCGTGTGCGCCTTCTCCGGCGAGATCAGGTTCGCGTGCATCACGTTGCTCGCGAACAGCTGCACCAGCAGGCACACGGGCAGCACGACGAGCACGTTGCCGGAAATCGCGGCGGCCTGCGTGCGGATCAGCGCGATCACCGACGCGACGAACGCCTTCACGCCTTCCTCGTGGCCGGTGTCGTCGAGCTCGCGCGCGAGGGTCGGCGCGGTCATCGCGGGCTGCTTGGTCGCGAGCGTGAAGTGCAGGAAGTGCATCAGCATGAAGCTGGCCGCGTAGTTGACGCCCGCGAGCAGCCCTTCGAGCATCGACTGCAGGTGCGCGCCCGTGATCGCGAACTTCACGCACACGGTCACGACCGTGACGAGGCCGCCGCCCGCGGCCATCCGCAGCATCTTCAGGTACTCGGCGCGGCCGCGCGAGATGTAGTGCTCGCCGGTGTCCGCGTTGGTCTCGACGAGCTTGCGCGCGAACAGCGAGAAGTTGCTGCGCACGAGGTGCGACACGCTCTGGCTGTTGTGGTTCGCGTCGACGAGCTCGGCCGTCAGGTGCGCCATCCCGTGCAGGTCGTCGCGCGCCATCCACGCGTTCAGCAGCATCTCTGCGCGCACGATGCGCATGCGCATCCGTTCGACCTGGAACACGATGTCGACCGATACGCCGTTGCGGTACAGGTGCGAGAACACCTCGTCGACGGCGATCCGGCATTCGTCGAGCAGCACGCGCAGGTAGTTCACCTCGTGCAGCAATTTGCTCGGGTCGCCGCCGTCCTCGACGGCCGCGTGCGCGGTCTCGACCGCGAGCATCGCGCGCGTGAGGCGGTAGAACGGCTGCGTTTCGAGCGGCTTGCGTGCATCGTCGTCGGAGAGCCGGCTGCGCACCGTCTGCGACAGGCCGGTCGAGCTGATCTGGCAGGTCAGGTTGTGCAGCGCGGCCAGCAGGTCGCGCGAGAACGAGCCCGGCTCGTGGCGCTCTTCGTCGGTGACGTCGAACGAGATCAGCTCGGCGAGGCGCGTGAGGAGATCGTCGGGCAGCGCGTCGATCCATTGCGCGTCTTCCGGCGTCGGGAACATCAGCGTGAACAGCGCGGACAGCTCGCGGCGGTTCGGCGCGGGCGGGATCAGCGACGAGTCGATCCGCTCGAACAGCGCGCCGAAGAAGCCCGAGTGCACGGGCATGCCGGCGTCGCACAGGAGCGAGATGCCGTCGCACTCGCGCAGGATGCCGCGCAGGACGCGCGCGGCGTGGGTTTTCCACGCGGGATTGCGATCGAGCACGTGGAACAGGTAGCGCAGCCGCGCATGGGCCGGATACGCGCGCGCATCGGCGTCGCGATCGGCCGGCGCATCCTGCGCGGCCTGCATCGTGCCGGTGCGGCGCAGCCAGTGCGCGAGCTCGATCAGCCATTCGCTGCGCTCGGCGTACGACGCATCGGCGTCGGCGTGCGCAAGCAGCGCATCGAGCTGGTGACCGGCATTGCGCGACGCGCGCCACTTCTTGATCAGGGTCGTCAGGGAACGAAACATAAACGGAATAACGAAAGCCCTCGGCGGGCGGGTTCGGGATGCCGGCCGGGGAAACGGCGCGGCGCCGGGGAGAACGGGTGAGACGGGGCCGGTTGCCGGACGATGCGCGGCGACCCGCGATGCGGCTGCCCCGCTGCGGTGCACGCGGATCGCGTGCGGGCGCCGGGAGGCACGGCGATCGGGCCGAACGCGGCCCGGCACCGCTGGCTGGCGCGCACGACGAACGGCGCGAGCCGGAAAGTGCGTAGGATCGTCAATCGGGCCGGAAAACGCAAGCCGACCATATGGCATGGCGCCGGTTCCGGCCGACTTTGACAAACAATGCAAATTGGCCGTTTGGCCGATGAGCGTGATGGGAGGCGGGCGGCGCCGCAACGCCGGCGCGGCCAGCGCCGCGTCGACGATCCCGATCCCGCCGCAC
>NZ_VWWH01000192.1:0-2760 GCF_011753045.1 Burkholderia sp. Ap-955 | reverse complement strand
TGGTGGCCGACGAAGTGATCGGCGGCTTCGGCCGCACCGGCGAATGGTTCGCACACCAACACTTCGGTTTCGAACCCGATCTCATCACGATGGCGAAGGGCCTCACGTCGGGCTACGTGCCGATGGGGGCGGTCGGCATTCACGAACGCGTGGCGCGACCGATCATCGACAACGGCGAATTCAACCACGGCCTCACGTACTCGGGCCACCCGGTCGCGGCGGCCGTCGCGGTCGCGAACCTGAAGCTGCTGCGCGACGAAGGGATCGTCGAGCGCGTGAAGAACGACACGGGCCCGTACTTCCAGGCGCTGATGCGCGAAACCTTCGCGCGTCATCCGATCGTCGGCGAAGTGCATGGCCACGGCCTCGTCGCGAGCCTCCAGCTCGCCGAAGCGCCGGCCGAACGCCGCCGCTTCGCGAACGGCGGCGACGTCGGCACGATCTGCCGCGACTTCTGCTTCAACGGCAACCTGATCATGCGTGCGACCGGCGACCGGATGCTGCTGTCGCCGCCGCTCGTGATCACGCGTCCGGAAATCGATGAACTCGTATCGAAGGCGAAAAAAGCAGTCGATGCAACCGCCCAGCAACTGGGTATTTCGTAACGGTTTTGCCTACAGGCGTGCGGCGGGCGCCGCACGCCGCCATAACCAGGGGAATTCCACCATGCGTGCCTGCTTTCTTCGCCAAGCCTGTTCTGTTGCCGCCCTTGCCGCCGCGGCCGCGTTCACGTCGGTCGCCAGCCCGACGGCACACGCGGCCGACGAGCTGAATGTCTACAACTGGTCCGACTACATCGCACCCGACACGATCCCGAACTTCCAGAAGCAGACGGGCATTCACGTCAAGTACGACAACTACGACAGCGACGACACGCTTCAGGCGAAGCTGCTGGCCGGCAGTTCGGGCTACGACATCGTCGTGCCGACGTCGAACTACATGGCCAAGCAGATCCAGGCCGGCGTGTACCAGAAGCTCGACAAGTCGAAGCTGCCGAACCTCGCGAACCTCGACCCGCTGTTGATGAAGATGATCTCGGATGCCGATCCGGGCAACCAGTACGGTGTGCCCTGGGCCTACGGCACGGACGGCATCGGCTACAACGCGCAGGCGGTGAAGAAGGCGCTCGGCGACAAGGCGCCGGTCGACAGCTGGGCCCTGGTGTTCGACCCGGCCAACATGGAAAAGCTGAAGAGCTGCGGCGTGTCGTTCCTCGATCAGGCCGTCGACGTGTTCGCGGCCACGCTGCAGTACATGGGCAAGGATCCGAACAGCAAGAATCCCGGCGACTACCAGGCTGCCTTCGAAGTCCTGAAGAAAGTCCGCCCGTACATCACCCAGTTCAACTCGTCCGGCTACATCAACGACCTCGCGAACAACGACGTGTGCGTCGCGCTCGGCTGGTCGGGTGACGTCGGCATCGCGCATCGCCGCTCGGCCGAGGCGAAGCGTTCGTACGACATCAAGTTCTCGAATCCGAAGGAAGGCGGTCTGCTGTGGTTCGACGTGATGGTGATCCCGAAGGATGCGCCGCACCCCGAGAGCGCACTGAAGTGGATCAACTACGTATCCGATCCGAAGGTCAACGCGGCGATCACCAATACGGTGTTCTACCCGACCGCGAACAAGGCCGCGCACCAGTTCGTCACGCCGGCCGTCGCGCAGGACCCGACCGTCTACCCGCCTGAAGACGTGCTGAAGAAGATGGTGCTGATGAAGCCGATGCCGGCCGACATCCTGCGCCTCGAGAACCGCCTGTGGGCCCAACTGAAGACCGGCCACTGATCACCCTGAATTCCGGCGGCGCAGGCGTCGCTTGACGCCTGCCCGCCTGAGATCCGCGGACCTCCGTCCGCCCGCGCGCGCCGCGCGCACTGTTCCATCCGGCACGAGCCGTCGCCCGTGAGTCGCGTCCTGCGCCTCGCGCGGGGACACTCACGCCTGCAATCCGTGAAGAACGAATGGTGAATCCCATGCAATCGATACCCTCTTCCGCTGCTGCACGACAGACCCAACCGGCCCCCGCGGCCCGTACGCAAAACGACACGTTCGTGCGCATCGAAAACGTCGTGAAGAAGTTCGGCGACAGCACCGCCGTCGACAACGTGAACCTGACGATCGCGAAGAACGAGCTGTTCGCGCTGCTCGGCAGCTCGGGCTGCGGCAAGTCGACGCTGCTGCGCATGCTCGCCGGGCTCGAGACCGCCACCTCCGGCAAGATCTTCGTCGACGGCGAGGACCTCGCGTCGCTGCCGCCGTACCGCCGCCCGGTGAACATGATGTTCCAGTCGTACGCGCTGTTCCCGCACATGACGGTCGAATCGAACGTCGCGTTCGGCCTCAAGCAGGAAGGCACGCCGAAGAACGAAATCAAGGAGCGCGTGGCCGATGCGCTCGCGCTCGTGCAGATGAGCAAGTACGCGCAGCGCAAGCCGCACCAGCTCTCCGGCGGCCAGCAGCAGCGTGTCGCGCTGGCCCGCTCGCTCGTCAAGCGCCCGAAGCTGCTCTTGCTCGACGAACCGATGTCCGCGCTCGACAAGAAGATCCGCCAGAAGACCCAGCTCGAACTCGTGAACATCATCGAGAAGGTCGACGTGACCTGCGTGATGGTCACGCACGACCAGGAAGAGGCGATGACGATGGCCAGCCGCCTCGCGGTGATGAGCGAAGGCAAGATCGTGCAGATCGGCGCGCCGGGCGAGGTGTACGAGTTTCCGAACAGCCGCTTCTCGGCCGAGTTCATCGGCTCGACCAACCTGT
>NZ_VWWH01000191.1:0-2748 GCF_011753045.1 Burkholderia sp. Ap-955 | reverse complement strand
GTGATCCGGCCGGTCCGGCGGCGGCGCGTGGAAGAACAGCCGCACGATCCAGTCGACCAGCGTGCGTTGCGCCGGCAAGCCGATGCCGCGTGCGAGCCAGTCGGCCGCACGACGGCCGACCGCACGCACGCGCAGCACGAAGCCCGCGTTCATCGCGCCGCTCCGCGGCGACCGGCGGCGCCTGCCGCCAGCCACGTATCGACCCAGTTCGCGACGCCGTTCAGGTCGTGCGACGCCTGCGAATACGGCGCGTCGTCGAAGATCCAGCTGCCGCGCGCGAGCGCTTCGGGCAGGGCCGCATCGACGTGGATGCGCTGCTCGAGCATCGACGCCGGCCCCGCGACCGCGCGCAGCATGCCGAGCGCGTCGCGCTGCATGTCGCGCGCCGGATTCAGCCGGTTCACGACGATCTGCAGTTCGCCGCCGCCGGCACGCAGCGCACCGAGCCGCGCGGCCGTCGTCGCACACGCGCTCGGCTCGGGCGGCACGACGACGAGCGTCAGGTCCGCGCGGCGAATCGCCTGCTCGGCCTGCGTCGACGGATAGCGCGCGGTGTCGATCAGCACGACGCCGTCGACCGGCAGCGCAATCTCGTCGAGCGCGCGCGACAGCCACGCGGGATCGGCCGCGAGCCGCGCATCGCACGCGGCGGCGCCGGCCGCGTCGACCTGCCCATACGGGACGAACAGCACGCCGTCGGCGTTACGCCACGTCTGTGCATGCCACGGCTCGCCGCCGCCGAGCACGCTCTGTGCGAGGCCATGCTCGGCCAGCGAGTCGAGGCCGAGCGTCGCGCCCATCAGGTTCTGTGCATCGAATTCGACGGCGACGACCGGCCGGCCGCGACGCGCGAGCAGCACCGCGAGCGCGGCCGTGAGCGTCGTGCGGCCCGCGCCGCCCGTCGTCGACGTAATGGCGATCGTCTTCATCGGGCCGCCTCGCCGCTCCGCTCGCCGCGCTCCGCATCGGGCAGCAGCCGCCCGCGCAGCGCGACCGGCACGAGTTCGCAAGGCACCGCGTCGCGCCGGTCGATGCCGCGGGGCGCGTGAAAACCGCGGCCGATGCCGAGGTGCTGCGCGATGATCCATACCGGCACCGCGATCACGATGCCGACGATGAAACCGATGACGATTTCGGCAATCATGCGACTCCCTCCTTGCGCAGCGGCATCGCGCTGCGGACGGCGCTGCGCTTGCGCGCGGCGGGAATGACGGGTTCCGGCGCCGATGCATCGACAGCCGCGGCCGCCGGTGTCGCACCGATCGCCTCGAGCGCGACGATCGTATCGATGGCGTCGATCGCGCCGCTCACTTCGCTCGCGTCGGGCAACGCCGCGCCGGGGTCGGTGCGCACCGACGGTTGGCGCGTCGCGCCCGCCGGCTGCGTGGCCGCGAACAGATCGCTGTAGTCGGCGATCGGCGCGCGCCGGTTCTCGGCCTTCAGCGCATTGAGTTCGGTGTCGATGCTGCCGTGGCCGAGGCATACGACCCGGTCGGACAGCGTGTCGACCGGCACGTCGAAGATGCGCGCGAGCGCGTCCTCCGCATCGACCGGTTCGCACGCGAACAGGAACACGTACAGGTGCGCGGCATCGGCCGTCACGACGTCGCCCGCGCGGCGCGGCCGGCAAGACCGCAGCGCGTCGACATGCGACACGCTCGGCAGCAGCGCGATCTTCGCGAGCGTGTGCGGCAGCGCGAGCACGGCGCCGCGATCGAGCACCGCGCGAATCCGCAGGCAGAACGCGCCGACCGGCAGGTAGCCGAGCACCGAATCGCCGAGCGCGGCCGCGAGCGCCGCACGATAGTCGGCCGCGACGGGCCGCGCATAGAGCTGGCCGCGCAACGCGTGCACGGCGGCCTGCATCCGCGATACCGGCAGGTCGCGCGCGACGACGCGGCTCGCGCCGACGCTCAGCACGAGCATCTCGAACTGCTGGCGCAGCACTTCGCCGCGCTCGACGACCGCGATCTTCAGCGCACCGCCGCACTGCCGGCGCAATGCGTGCACGTCCGCGCAGAGCGCTTCGAGCTGCGCATGCGAGCGGAACACCAGCACCGCGGTCGCGGCCTGCGCATGCGCGCAGGCGGCGACGACGGCCGCGTTGTCTTCGACGACCTCCCAGCCGTCCGGCACGCGGTTCGTGCCTTCGAGCACCGCGCGGCTGACGACGACGCGATCCTCGTCGCTCGCGATCTTCATCCGGTGCGCGGGCTCGGTCGCGCCGCCGTCGACGTTCGCCGACAGCCGGCCGCCCGGCGCAAAGCGCAGCGGCCGCACTTCGCCGGCCGCAAGCGTATCGCCTGCCCGCCAGAAATCGACGACCCACAGCAGCTCGCCGTGCGTGCGCTGCAACTGCGCGACGCCCGAGCAGATACCGTGGAAACCGCTGCGCGGCGTGCGATCCGCATCGCGGACGAGCGGCGCATCGTCGGTGCGCGCTTCGCCGCCCGCACGGGTCGCTTCGGGATCGAGCAGCAGCACCAGCGCGATCCGGTGCGTGCGGCACCAGTCGGCGAGTGCATGCGCCTCGTCGGCGAGCGCGATCGGGTCGTCCCAGCTGAACCAGCGCTGCGCGCCCTCGACGAAATACAGGGAGCGCGCGCGAAAGCCGTAGCGCTTCATCGCGCGCAGGCCGCCGGTCAGTCGTGCGAACGGGCCCGGCGCCGCACGGCGCGGGGCGTCCGCGGTTGCGCCGGCGCCGGTGTTGTCACCGTTGGCCGGCTCGGCCGCGGGCGGCATCGCCAG